>DASSGC010000591.1:0-3979 GCA_035693765.1 Acidimicrobiales bacterium | reverse complement strand
GGACGGGCAACCAGGTCACGGTCGAAGGGCTCACCGTCCTGGAGGAGCGGGCGGACGGCGTCTACGCGCGCCGCTTCGTCGACTGGCTGAGCGTCTACTCGCAGATGGGCATCATCTCGCCGGGACGGCCGATCGGCCGGTCCAGCACCGAGATGCGCGACCCGCCGGACCCCCCGGACCTCCCGCCGGCCCAGGAGCCGCCCGCCACGAAGACGGCGCCCGCGGCGTCGTAGCGATCCCCGCGGCGCGTATCCGCCCGGCGGCCTCGTGCCTCCAAACGATCGGCGGGTGTGTCGGCGGAGACCACCCCGACGGATGGGATCGCGAGGGCAGGACCATGACGGTGACGGAGGAGAGCTCGCCGGCCCTCGACCGGGCCGGCGGGCTGCACGGGCTGGGCGACGGTCGGGCGCGCGTTCGCGAGGTGCGCACGTCGGGCACGCCGGCACAGGAGACACCCGAGACCTCGGCGCCGGGCTGGCTTGCCCGCAGCGCCGCGACGGGATGGCTCGTCGTCCTGGTCGTGGCGCCGATGGTCGTGGTGACGTTCACCGTGTGGGGAGGCGTCCACCGGCCCGTGGCCCCCGACCAGGCGAGCGTCGCGCTCCTGAAGGTGGCGCTGGTCGGGTGCCTGTCGTTCATGCCGGGATGGCTGTACGTGCGCTTCCTGGGCAGGCGGGCCGGCGCGCTGTGGAACGAGTACGTCCTCCACCTGCACCGCCTGGGCTGGGACCGGCCGGAGTTCCTGCCCGAGCCGCCCCGGGACTCGCAGTTCCATGCGGCCTGGCGGGACAACGGCGGCGCGGACGTCGACCGGTGCCGCAACGTCTACCGCCAGAAGTTCTGCGCCTACTTCGGCCGCGCGGCCGACCAGGCCGAGGGCGAGGACGCCATCGTGCGGACCGACACCATGTTCCCGGTGTTCCTGGCCACCGCCTTCATGTCGACGGGGTGGACGGCCGTGATGTGGGACGACGGTTTCGTCACCGCCCCGGCGTCGGCATGGGACGTGCTCAAGTTCGCGTTCCTCGGTGCCTACGTGTTCACCATGCAGAGCCTCGTCCGGCGCTTCTTCCAGAGCGATCTGCGGCCGAGCGCCTACGCCTCGGCGCTGTTGCGCTTCATCGTCGTCCTCGCGTCCACTGCGGCGCTGCTCCAACTGGCGGCCGAGCCGGGACCCACGGAGGCCGCCGTGGCCTTCGTCATCGGCATCTTCCCGGTCGTCGCGCTCCAGGCACTGCAGCGGGCGGCCACCGGTGTCCTCGGTGCCGTCGTCCCCACCGCCACGACCGACTACCCGCTGAACCAGATCGACGGGCTCGACCTCTGGTACGAGGCCCGGCTGCTCGAGGAGGGCATCGAGGACATGCAGAACCTGACGACGGCCAACCTGGTCGACGTCATGCTGCACACCCGTGTGCCCGTCGCACGCCTGGTCGACTGGGTCGACCAGGCCCACCTGTACCTCCACCTCGACCGGGCGGAGCGAGGCATGAGCGAGCGCCGGCGCGTCGACAAGGCGCTGCGGGCCGAGCACGCGGCGGACGCCGGGGGCGACCCCGCTCCGGCCGGCGGCGACGACGGGGCCGCGGGCGTGCCGGCACTGGTCAAGGGGTCGGTGAGCACCCGGAGCCGGGCGGGCACGCAGACCCGGGTGGCGCTCCGCCAGCTGGGCGTCAGGACGGCGACCGACCTGCTCAAGGTCTTCCCGCTCCGGCGGCTCACCGCGACCTGCGAGGGCCCCGACCCCTGCCGCGGGTGCCTCCCGTGCCACCTCGACGCGGCGGGCCTGGACACCTTCCAGATCCGTACCCTCGTGCGGGTCCTGGACGGGGAGCCCGGGCTGGCCCCGGTCTGGAACTGGCAGGCCAACGGCGTCGGTCGCCACGGCTGAGCATCGTCGCCGCACCCCGCCCACCCCGGGCGGCGCCTCCCTTGTGTGCGCGCGGGCACACACGGTGTGTGCCCGGGGGCGACGACGCGGACGCCGATCCGTGGTCCCGTTCGGGCATGACGACACCGGACAGGCGAGTCGACCGGACCGACGACCAGGACGGGGCGCAGATCGCCGACATGGTGCTGCGGGCACGAGCCGGCGACCGGGCCGCGATCGGGGACATCGTCGAGCGCTGCACCCCGATGCTGCGGGCGCTGGCGCGCCGGTACGTGACCGACCACGCCGAGATCGACGACGTCCTGCAGGACGTCTGGCTCACGTTCGTGCAGAACCTCGACCGCATCCGCGAGCCCGCCGCCACCCGCGGCTGGCTCGTGCGGGTGCTGACCCACACGGCGTGGCGCGCCCAGAGCCGGGCCCGGCGGTCCGTGCCCACCGAGGACGTCGGCGACGGCGCCGCGCACGACGACACCGAGGGCGCCGCCCTGCGCTGCGTGTGGCGGGCAGAGCTGCGGGCGCGCCTGACGCCCGCGCTGCGGGCCCTCCGGCCCGCCGACCGGCGCCTGGTCGTGCTGCTGGCCGGCGAGGGGCAGCCGGACTACCGCACCCTGAGCAGCCTGGTGAACCGCCCCATCGGCAGCCTCGGCCCGACACGTCAGCGGGCCCTGGCGCGGATGCGTCGCCATCCCTCGCTCGCCGACGTGGGCCCCGCGGCGTGAAAGCGGTCCCGCCCGCGACGCAGGCCGACGCTACGCTGTCACCCAGCGTGAGCCGCTGCTGCCGGTGTGTCAGGAGGCGGTATGCGGGTGAGGGAACCCGCGGCCCGAGCTGCGACGATCGAGAGCCTCGGTGTTCGACCTGCTGGATGAGCGCGAGCGCAGAGCGCTGCTCCAGGTGGGCATCCGGCGGCGGTTCTCCCCGGGGGAGGTCGTGTTCCACGAGGGCGACCCCGGCGACGCACTGCACTTCGTGACCCACGGCGCCTTCATCGCCCGCAGCTCGTCGACGATGGGCGAGCTGATCGGGGTCAACGTGTTCGGCGTCGGCGACGTCTTCGGCGAGATGGCGCTGCTCAACTCCTGCAGGCGGCGCACCGCGACCGTGGTCTCCCACGGCCGCGGGGCCACGCTGATGATCGCCCGTACGAGCTTCGACGCGCTGCGGGCGACCCACACCAACGTCGACCGCGTCCTCGTCGCCGTGCTGGCCGAGCGCAACCGCTCCCTCACGGCCAACCTGGTGGAGCTGCTCTTCACCCCTGTCGAGCAGCGGGTCTGCCGCCAGTTGCTGGCGTTCTCGCGGGCGGTCGCGCCGGCCACGCCCGACGGCTGGGTGGCCATCAGGCAGGCCGACCTGGCCACCCTCGCCGGCGCCACCCGTTCGACCGTCAACCGGGTGCTGCGCCGCGCCGCCGACCGGGGCCTCGTCGAGCTGGCCCGTGGCCGCATCCGTCTCGCGGACGAGCCGGCCCTGCGCGCGTTCGCCGGCGTGCGGGACGGGTGACCGGCGGTCAGCCGCCCGCCACCTCCAGGCACGGCCCGACCTCCCGCTCGTACTGGTCGTAGAGCGGCGTGCCCGGGCGCTCGAAGGCCTCGGCGCCCGACGTGTAGATCGCCACGAACATGTCCTCGGCCAGGTCCTCGCTCAGGCTCTCGGCGACGCAGGCCTTGGCCGCCTCCGGCATCGCGCTGGCCGTGGTGAGCGAGTAGACCATCAGCGCCTGCACGTCGAGGCAGCCGGACACCTCGTCGTAGATCGCCTCCGCCTGCGCGGTCGTGAGGGCGAGGCCGGCGTCGGTGGGGTTGGCGTCGGGGTCGTCGCGGATCGACTCGGGCGTGATGCCGGCCTCCCGCAGCACACCGGTGCCGACACCGTCCACATAGCCGCGGGCCAGGCAGGTGACCTGCCCGGCGTCCAGCTCGCCGTCGCCCTCGGAGGCGGCCACGATGGCGTCGACGTACGCCTGCCGGTCGCCGACGAGCGCGCCGCCGAGCGCCTCGCCGGCGCCCTCGTCGCTCCCGCAGCCCGCGCCCGCCACGACGGCCAGCACCACGAGCACGCCTCCGAGACGCCCCAGCCCCT
>DASSGC010000590.1:0-3444 GCA_035693765.1 Acidimicrobiales bacterium | reverse complement strand
CGAGCCGCCACACCAGGTCGACGTCCTCGCCGACGCGCATCCGGGGGTCGAAGCCGCCGACCGATGCGAGCGCCGTGCGACGCACGAGCAGGGCGGCCGTGGGGACGTAGGGCACCCTGCTCCCCGGGCGCACCGGCGCCGCCACGGGACCGAGGTCGAGCGACGAGCGGACGGCCTCGTACGCGGCCAGGGCCGGGCCTGCACGCCCGGGGCTCGACGCCACCCGCGGGGCCACGGCGGCGACCGCCGGGTCGCCGAGGTGGGCGAGCAGCGGCGCCAGCCAGCCGTCGGGCGCCTCGACCCCGTCGTCGACGAACGCGACGAACGGCCGGCCGGTGGCCCGCCATCCCCGCTGGCGTGCCGCCCCCGGCCCGACCGATCGGTCGTTGCGCAGCACCCGGGCGCCGCCGGCGGCCCGGGTCACCGCGCCGGCGTCGTGCGAGCCGTCGTCGACCACCACCACCTCGCCGACCGGTCCCAGCGTGGCGAGCGTCCGGCGCAGGCCGTCGGCCGCATCTCGCACGGGGATGACCGCCGCGACGTCCGCCGGCGAGGGCCCCCGGTCGGGGGCCGGAACCGGATGGGCGAGCGCGGCGTCGACCAGCCGCCGCGCCAGCCGCCGCGACGCGCGGGAGGCCGGCAACCGGCCACCGGCCGCGACGCCGTCGAGCCAGGCCGCGCCGGCGGGCGTCAGGCGGAGGAAGCGGAAGGGGCTGCCGCCGATCAGGACGCGGCCGCCGTCGGTGCGGCGCGCCGTGGGGTCGAGCTCGATGGACCAGCCGGGCGGCAACCCGCCGCCCCCGGGCCCGGGCGGGCTCACTGCGCGGTCATGCCCGCATCGACGGGCAGCACGGCGCCGGTGACGCCGCTGCTCTCGGTCCCGCACACCCAGGCCACGAGCGCCGCCACCTCGTCGGGGTGGAGCGGGCGGTCGAGCAGGTGCTGGCGGATGAGGTCATCGGTGTCGGCGAGGCCGTAGAGCGCCGACGAGGCGGCCAGCATCGCCGTGGTCGTCGAGCCGGGGGCGATGGCGTTCGCCGTGATCCCTTCTGGCCCCAGCTCGGCGGCGAGGCTGCGGATCAGGCCGTTGACCCCGTGCTTGGCCGACACGTAGGCGGCGAGCATGGGGAGCCCGACGCTGCCGCCCGCGGAGGAGATGGCGACGAACCGCCCGTGGCGAGGGGCCGGGCGCCGGAGCAGGGCCGGCACCGCGGCGCGGGCGAGTCGCCACACCCCGTCGAGGTTGACCTGCAGCATCGTCGTCCAGCCGGCCTCGTCCGTCTGCCAGGCCGGTGCGCCTCCGGCGATGCACCCGGCCGCGGCGACGGCCGCGTCGAGGCCGCCGAACCGCTCGGTCGCGACGCGGACGGCCTCGTCCAGGGCCGGCTGATCCCTGACGTCGCCCACGAGCCCGACGACCCGGCCGTCGCCGCCCCCGCACTCCGCCACCAGTGCGTCGAGCTCGGCCCGGGTCGCGAGCGGGTAGGTGAGCGCCGGGTCGTCGGCACAGCGGTCGACGAGCACGAGGCGCCAGGCGTCCGCGGCGAGGCGGCGCGCCGTGGCGGCGCCGATGCCGCGGGCCGCACCGGTCACGACCGCGACCCGGTCGCTCACTGGTGCACCCTTCGGGATGCACACAGTGAGCGATCGGCACTTCGTGCCGGGCATCGCACTGTGCCCATGATTCGCTCGCTCCGCTCGCTCACCGGTGCACCCTTCGGGATGCACGCAGTGAGCGATCGGCACTTCGTGCCGGGCAACGCACTGTGCCCATGATTCGCTCGCTCCGCTCGCTCATTGTGCGCGCCCGGCGTCGAGCGCCGCGACCTCGGCCCGCAGGTGGGTGACGAAGGCGTCCCAGCCGAAGCGGCGGGCCCGCCGTTCGGCGGCCTCGGCCAGGGTGGCCCGCCAGGCGGGATCGGCGACGAGCAGCCGGGTGTTGTCCACCAGGCCGTCGAGCCCGGCGAACCGGTAGCCCGAGACGCCCTGCTCGACGATCTCGACCTGGCCTGCGGCATCGATCACGACCGGGACCGCGCCCGCCGACATCGCCTCCACGGTGGTGATGCCGAAGTGCTCGAAGCGGTCGGGGTGGCGTTCCGGGTCCTCGCCGAGCCCGGCGGCGTGCCAGAAGATCGAGGCCCGCCCGTAGAGCTCGCGCAGCTCGGCGCCACCGGCGTCGGGATGGAGCACCACCGGCAGCCCGGCCGCCGCCTCCTCGATCTGGTCGAGGTACGGCCGGTGCTCCGGGGCGCAGCCGCCGGCGAGGTGGTACTCCCATCCCTCGGCACCGCCGGACGCCACCAGGCGGCGGAACGCCTCGACCATCTCGAGCTGCTTCTTGTTGTGGCCGGTCCCGGGCATGAAGAAGCGCCCGACCGAGAGGATCAGCGGCGCCTTCTCCCGCCGCTCGACCAGCGTGACCGGCGGGTGGAGCACGTCGCTGTCCCGCCCCCACAGCCGGGCGATCCAGCCCTGGGTGTAGCGGGAGTTCGCCAGCACCCGGTCGTAGCTGTCCAGGTAGGTCGGCCGGCCGGTGGGGCCGGCCAGCACCGGGGCGGCCCGCGCCAGCCGCGCCCGCCAGCCACCCCCGGCGAGGGCGCCGACGACCGGCACGCCGAGCGGCCGGCGGTCCGTGCCCACGCCCGCCTCGGCCGGCACCCACGACGGGCACCGCAGGTCGACCCGCACCGGCACGCCCGGCGGCGCGTCGACGGCGAAGCTCAGCGCCACCGTGCGGCGCCGGTCGAGCCGCGACGCGGGGACGTCGACCACGGCCCGCCCCACCGGCGTGCCGTCGACCTCCGCCACGACCTCGACGGGCGCCACCTGGGGCGGCAGGTAGCGGCCGAGCAGCACCATGACCGGCACCCGGCCGCCGGCGGCCGACCGGACCACGAGGTCGGCGTGGCCGCCGGTCCAGCGGATGCCGTGGAGCCGGGTCGACTCCGGGGTGTACCAGCGGTCACCGAGCTCGACCGTGACGCCGCCGGCGGCCAGCACCGGGCGGGCGCGGCCCGCCAGCCACCGGCGGGCCTCCTCGGCCCGGTCGGGCCGCGGCCCCGGGAAGTGCACGACGAACAGGCCGTGGCGGGCGCGGTTGGCGTCCCAGCTCAGGTACGAGGCGTTCACGAACAGGTCGTAGGCCTCGGAGGCGGCCGCCACCCCCAGGTCGTCGTCGACGACGTCGACCGCCACGGCGCTGAGGTCGAGGTCCAGCCGCTCGCCCAGCCAGCCGAGGTCGAGCGGCTCGTGCGCCAGCAGGCGGACGTCGTGCTCGGGCGCCAGCGCGGCGGCGATGCCGGCCGCGAACTTCTCCCCGCCGCCGCCGGTCGGCCAGTAGCGGTCGTAGACGGCGACCTTCACCGCGTCCCCCGGGTCATCGCCGGCGTCCCCCGGGTCATCGCCGGCGTCCCCCGGGTCATCGCCGGCGTCCCCCGGGTC
>DASSGC010000589.1:0-14647 GCA_035693765.1 Acidimicrobiales bacterium | reverse complement strand
CCGGATGCCGCGACCGGTGCAGCGGGACCGCGGTCGGGCGCGGCCGTGCGGCGACCGGTGAGGACGGCGGCCGGGGCGGTTCCGGCCCGGCTCAGGCCGCGGTCCCGAACAGGTCGGCCACCAGGGGCTCGGCCCCCGCGGGAGCCCGGACCTCGAGGGCGACCCCGCGCCCGTCGACGGTCAGCGCGAAGGCGAGGACGTCGCAGCACGCCTGCTCGGCGGCCACCAGCCGGGCGAGCCCGGCCAGGTCGGCGTCGGGGCCGAGGCTCAGCCGGAGGCCGCCGTCGGCCGTCGCCGACCGCCGGGTGACGTGCGCGAGGGCCCCACGCCAGCCGGCCCGCCGGGCGGGCACCTCGTCGGGCGCGAGGGTGCAGGCGCCCGCGGCGGTGGACGCGGCGGTGGGAGCGGCCACCACCGGCAGGCGCCGCGCGCGCTCGGGCGCCCGGACCGCACCGGACGGGACGGTCTCGCCCGCGAGGCACGCGCACCCGGCGCCGCAGGGCCCGTCGGGGGCCGGGCCCGCCAGCGCGCCGGCGGCCGCCGCGAGCTGGCCCGCGAAGGCGGACAGCTCGGCCGTTCGGCGCCGGACGTCGGCGACCTTGGCCGTCACCAGGTCGTGGAAGCGGCGTTGCACCGGCCCGCAGCGCTCGCCGTCCCACAGCCCGATGAGGTCGGTGATCTCGTCGAGGCTGCAGCCGAGCCGTTTGGCCCGGGCGACGAACGCCAGGCGGGCCAGCGTGTGGTCGTCGTAGAGGCGATAGCCGGCGTCGCTGCGCCCCGCCGGGGGCACCAGGCCGATGCTCTCGTAGTAGCGGAGGGCCGATGTGCTGAACCCGCTGCGGGCCGCGACCTCGCCGATGGTGTAGGTGCCGGTCACCGGCGCTCACCCTAAACCTTCCAGCCCGGTCGAAGGTCAAGCACGGCCCGCGGAAACCGCGTGCGGGCGCGGGCGCCGCCGACCAGGATGGGCCGGTCATGACGGCCACCGACGGCGCCCCCGCGATGAGGTTCGACCACGTCGGCATCCCGACGGCCGGCGAGTTCGCCGGCGAGATCCCGCTGCCGCACCTGAAGATGACGGTGAGCGACCACCAGGACAACCCGTTCGGCATCCAGTGGCAGCGCTACTGGGAGGACGCCCCCTATCCCGAACTGGTCAAGACGGTGCCCCACGTGGCCTTCGAGGTCGACGACCTGGCCGCAGCCATCGCCGATCACCGCGTCATCATCGAGCCCAACAGCCCGAGCCCGGGCGTGCTCGTCGCCTTCGTCGAGGTGCGGGGCGCACCGGTCGAGCTGATGCAGATCGACCACGAGGTGCGCCCCGACCTCTGACGCCGCCGGACCGGGCGGCAGCCCCGGGCCAGGAGCAGGCTCCTAGGACTCGAGCGGATAGGTCACGCCGGCGCGTGTCACCGTGCTGCGCTGCCGGTCGGCCGAGCTGTGGAGCTGGTGCTTCCACGCCAAATCCCCACGCGTAGGCCGTGGCGAGCTCCCTCTCCGCTCAGCCTCCTAGCCGGTGGTGCGGGACCGGTAGCGGCGCATGGCCAGCGGCACCGCCACGGCCAGCAGCGCCGCGCACCAGGCGAACGCGGCCACGACGGCGTGGTCGAGCGGCCAGCTGTCCACGGCGGCCGGGGCGGAGGGGTTGCCGAACAGCTCGCGCACGGCCGCCACCAGCACGCTCACCGGGTTCCAGGCGGCCACGTGCTGGAGGACCGTCGGCAGCGAGCCGACCGGCACGAACGCGTTGCTCACGAACGTGAGGGGGAACACGGCTGTGAACGCCACCCCCATCACCGCGTCCGGCGTGCGCACGATCAGCCCGATGAGGGTGCCGATCCACACCATCGCCGCCGCGAACAGGGCGAGCAGGACGAGGGCGGCGGCCACGTCGGCCAGTCCGGTGTGGGTGCGCCAGCCCACGATCAGGCCGGTGCCCATCAGCACCACCATGGCCACGCCCATGCCCGCCCACTCGGCGAGGAAGTGACCGGAGAGGTAGGCCGAGCGCGGGGCGGGCAGCGAGCGGAACCGGTCGATCACGCCTTCGGTGAGGTCGGTGGCGATCGAGGTGGCCGGGCCGATGAGGCCGAAGGCGATGGACTGCACGAGGATGCCGCCGATGAGGTACTCCCGGTAGCTGCCGCCCACGTCGATGGCGCCGCCGAACACGTACGAGAACAGCAGCACGAACATGAGCGGCTGCACGGTGACGTCGAGCAGCTTCTCGGGGATCTGGCGGATGTGCGTGAGGTTGCGCTGGGCGAACACCAGCGTGTGGCCCCACCAGTGGCCGGCGGGCGCGCGGGGGGCGGCCGCGACGGCGGGGACGGTGGCGGGGGCGGGAGCGGTGATCGTGGTCATGCAGGCACCTCGGCCGGTTCGGGGGTGGCGGACGGATCGGTGAGGGTGAGGAAGACGTCGTCGAGCGACGCGCTGCGGCGGTTGGCGTCGACGGCGTCGACGCCGGCGTCGTCGAGGGCGCGGACGACGTCGATGAGGCGCACGCCGGTGGACACCGGCACGGTGACCACCCGGGACGTCTCGTCGACGCTGGCCGGCCGGACCGCGAACCGCTCGGTGGCGGCCAGGGCGACCGGCACGTCCCCCGGCGACGCGACCGCGATGTCGATGCGGTCGCCGCCGATCTCGGCCTTGAGAGCGACCGGGCTGCCCTGCGCCACGGCGCGGCCGTGGTCGAGCACCACGATCTCGTCGGCCAGCCGGTCGGCCTCCTCCAGGTACTGCGTGGTGAGGACGATGGTGGTGCCGTCGCTCACGAGCGTCCGGAGCACGTCCCACAGCTCGCCCCGGCTGCGGGGGTCGAGCCCGGTGGTCGGCTCGTCGAGGAACAGGACGGCGGGCCCCGACACGAGGCTGGCCGCCAGGTCGAGGCGGCGCCGCATGCCGCCGGAGAAGGTCTTGACCAGGTCGTCGGCCTCGTCCCGCAGGTGGAAGCGTGCGAGCAGGTCGTCGGCCCGGCGACGGGCGTCGCGGGCGGGCATGCCGTGCAGCCGGCCGACCATGACCAGGTTGGCCCGCGCGGTGAGCAGGCCGTCGACGGTGGCCTGCTGGGCGGCCACGCCGATGCTGCGGCGGACCAGGTCGGGCCGGGCCACGACGTCGTGGCCGGCCACCGCCGCCGTGCCGTGCGTGGGCCGGGCCAGGGTGGTGAGGATGCGGATGGCGGTGGTCTTGCCGGCGCCGTTGTGGCCCAGGAGGCCGAGCACGCTGCCGGCGGGAACATCGAGGTCGAGTTCCCGGAGAGCCCACGGATCGCCGTAGCGCTTGGACAGGCCGCGGGCGTGGACCGCTGCCGGCAGGGCCGTGACGGCGGGCGGCGCGGGCCCGGTCGTGGTGGGGCCGGCTGCCGCGAGGCCGGTGGTCGCGGCGGTGGTCGTGGCGGTGGTAGTGGCGTTCGGTTTCGTAGCACGTACCATGGACTCGTACATAGTACGAGACAGACTAATTGGTACGCTGTACGAGTGGCAAGTGACGAGCGTCACCACGTGCGCCAGTTCATCGGGGAGTCCCTGCGCGAGCTGGTGGTGGCCAAGCTGGCCGAGAAGGCCGACCAGCGTGACCGCAGCTGCCCGAAGGGACGGCTGCAGGCCGAGGCGCTCGAGATGCTCGGCGACCGCATCGACGGGCTCGACCTGTGGACCCGCCTGCCGCCGCGGGGCCGGCGACCCCGCCTCAACCGCTCGGATCTCGCCACCGCGGCCGTCCGCATCGCCGACGCGGAGGGACTGCCGGCCCTGTCGATGCGCCGGCTCGCCACCGAGCTCGACGTCGGCACGATGTCGCTCTACTACTACGTCCGCACCAAGGCCGAGCTGCTGATGCTGGTCGTCGACACCGTGATGGCCGAGGTCATCGTGCCCGAGGACGAGCTGCCCGCCGGCTGGCGCGACGCGCTCCTGGCGATCGCCCGCCGCAGCCGCGACAGCCTCCGGCGCCACCCGTGGATCCTCGACATCGCGGACGACCCGCCCTTCGGTCCCAACAGCATCCGCCACTTCGACCAGACGCTCCAGGCCACAGCCGGGCTCGACGCCCCGCTGGTCGACCGGCTCGACCTCACCATGGCGGTCGACGAGTACGTCTTCGGCTACTGCTTCATGACCCGGCACCAGGTCGACGCCGACCGGGGCCGCGCGGCCATCCCCTACATCGAGACGCTGGTGGAGACCGGCGCCTACCCCCAGCTCGCCGCCATGGCCGAGGAGCTGGGCTACCAGGAAGCCTGGGACACGGTCGCGACCAGCG
Source organism: Acidimicrobiales bacterium (assembly GCA_035693765.1). Taxonomy (GTDB): domain Bacteria; phylum Actinomycetota; class Acidimicrobiia; order Acidimicrobiales; family VFJN01; genus ZC4RG19. The sequence continues at coordinate 10,375 of DASSGC010000589.1, read as the reverse complement.
CGGGCGACGACCGCCGGTTCGAGCGCAACCTCCGCCGGCTGCTCGACGGCGCGGCGGCCGACCTGGAGCGCGACGCCCGGCGGGACTGACCGGTGGCGCGTCCGGCGCGTCCGGCGGCGCGTCCGGCGGCCCGGTGGCGGACCGGCCCGGCCGGGCCGCCACCGGCCACGCGTCACCTCATCCGCCCCGCCCGCCCATGACCGGCAGGCGGTCGACGACGGCGGCCGCAGCCGCCAGGTAGGCCGGGTCGGGCTGCCGCCGGTGCTCGGCCAGGCAGGCCTCCACGAACTTCACCGCGTGGGGGTCGCCGTGCTCGACGGCGCGGGCGGCCAGGTCGCCCGGGTCGCCGCCGGCGACGCCGGCCTCGGCGGCCGCCGGATCGGGGAGGCGGGCGGGCGCGAAGCCGGTCACGATGGCGGCGCCCGCATGCCACAGGCGGGCGACGACGGTGTCGATCGCGCCGAACGCGTCCCCGGGGGCGACATGGGGGAGCAGGGCCCGCATCGCCGCCACCGGGGTGACGGTGTGGACGAGGCCCTGGACGGCCGGACCGGCGCCGGCCGGGACGATCCGGGCGAACGCGGCGCTGAGCGCACCCAGGGGGTCGCCGCCGGGGGCCGGGGGCGCCAGGTCGTCGACGGCCGCCGTGAAGCCGTCCAGCTCCGGGAGCCGGGAAAAGGTGCCGGCCTCGATCGGCGTCCACGGCGCAGCCGGCCGCGGCAGGGCCCGGATGGCGTCGTCGAGCCCGAGGGCACCGCGGAGCGCCGGACGGCCCGGCAGCGATGCGGACCACCCGGCCCAGGAGCCGAGCCCGCGGGCCAGCTCGTCGAGGAAGAGGCCGTCGGCGGGGGTCGGGACGGTCGCCAGGGCGCGCACGGCGTGGGCGGTGCGCAGCAGCCCGTGGCCGAGCCCCCCGGCGTGGCCGGGCAGCAGCACGGGCAGCCACCGCCGCAGCACGTCGCCCCAGTACGCATCCCACAGGGCGCGGCGGAAGGCCTCCTCCCAGTCGGACATCCGCGTGACGTCGCCGAGGGCCGGACGCCAGCTCGCCTCGTCGGTGAGGTCGATCGCCCGGCCGGCGGGCGGGGCGTCGATGGGTGCGTGGGTGCGCTTGTATGTCTCGACCCAGGTCGCCACCTCGCCGTCGTAGCCGAGGCTGCTGAGCGCCTCGGCGCCCATGGTGCCGTGGCAGGCGAAGCCGGGGCCGTCGACGAAGCCGTAGCCGGCCAGGCGCTCCAGCGCGTCGTGCAGTGCGTCGGACCGCGCCGCCGCCTGGCGGCGAGCGTCGGTCGGGGTGGTGGACGTCGTTCCCGGCATGCCGGTCTCCTCTCCGCTGGTCCGCCCGCGGGAAACTCTACGCACCGTCGACAGAAAATCAACGTCATGTCGACTACTTGTGCCGCAACCAGGAAAGCTGCAAGGAACAAGCGCCCACTTGCCTCCCCAACTCGACACCGCGTCGGCTGTAGGCTGCGGGCGTGACGCTCGACAGCTCCCGCCGGACCCAGCGGCGCCGCACCGGCGGGCCGCGCAAGGGCGACCTGCGGGAGATCGCGATCCTCGACGCCGCCGAGCGCCTGCTGGCGACGGTCCCGTACCGCGACATGACGATGGACGACGTCGCCCGGGAGGCCGGGCTGTCGCGGCCCTCGCTGTACTTCTACTTCGGGTCCAAGGAGGCGGTGCTCACCGCGCTCCACGAGCGCACGCACGGCGTCATGGCGCAGCCGGTGCAGGTGCTGCGGGACGGCGGCGCGTCGCCGGAGGCCACCATGCGGGCGGCGATCGAGCTGCTCAGCCGCATCTGGCGGGCGCACGCCCCCGCCCTGCGCACGTTCCACGAGGTGGCGAACTCATCGCCCGAGTTCGGCGCGCGGTGGACCGCCAACCTCGAACACCACGTCGACGCCCTCACCGAGCTGATCGAGCGGGAGCGCGCGGCGGGCCGCGCCGCGCCGTCGCCGCCCGCCGCCCGGTCGATCGCATCCGGTTGGTTCTGGATGCTGGAGCACCAGTTCTTCGCCCTGTTCTCCCGCCGCCACACCCGGGCCGAGGAGGCCGAGCTGGTCGACACGGTCACGGCGCTGTGGTTCCGCTGCATCGGTGCGCCCGGGGCGGCGTGACCCGGGGACCCGCCGCCGCGGGGCGGCACCGGTAGGGTCCCGTCCCATGGCGCGCCCGACGACCGACCCGCCCCGACCCCGACGCCGCGAGGAGCACTGACCCGCCATGGCCCGCCCGACCCCGCTCGACGAGCTGTTCGTCCACCAGGTCCCGGAGCTGCTGACCGACGTCGACCGCCACCACCCGCACTGGCGCGAGAGCTACTTCTTCGAAATGCACGACCCGGCCGCCGCCGGCGCCGACGCTGACGTCGTGTTCTTCACCCTGGCCCGGTACCCCGCCCGGCAGGTCGTCGACTCGTTGCAGATGGGCCGGGTCGGCGGCGAGGCGCTGCTCGGCTACCACGATCGCCCCGCCGACGGCGACCTCCACACCACCGAGGTGCCCGGCGCCCGCGTCGAGATCGTCCGCCCCTGGGAGGAGGTCCGGCTGTTCGCCGACCCCGAGACGTCGGCCATCGGCGTCGACCTGACGTTCCGGGCCCGCACGCAGCCCTACGGCCTGCGGCGGGGGACCATGCGGGCCGGTGCCGACGTCGTGTGGGACCAGTGCCACATCCTCCAGTCGGGCACCTACGCCGGCACCTACACCGCGGGTGGTGTCACCCGCGCGGTCGACGGCTGGCTCGGCCAGCGCGACCACTCGTGGGGGGTCCGCGACCACGGCCGCTGCCCCCTCTGGCTGTGGTTCCAGATCCAGTTCGACGACGGCTTCCTCGGGGTGTGGCACTGGGAGCTCCCCAACGGGGCCCGCGTCTACAGCGACGGCTGCTGGGCTGCGGTCGGCGGCGGCGACCCGGTGCCGCTGGTCGACTTCCGCCACGACATGGCCTGGCGGGGCCCCGACGGCGCGCCGGCGGACTACGGCGAGCACGGCGACGCGGTCGCCGGGCTGGCCGGCACCTGCGAGTTCGTCCTGGAGGACGGCCGGCACATCAGCGTCGAGGCCGAGGGCACCTTCGCCCGTCCCTACGAGCCGTTCCACCGTGGCGGCCTCAACCTCATGACGGTGCGGGCCGGCGACGGCCGCCGTGGCACCGCCATCTACGAGGTCACCGGCGCGCGGCACCACCGCTACTTCCCCGACACGGTCGTCGAGGGGACGCTGCCCGCCTGAACGAATCGAGGGAATCGGGCGCGGTCGGTCACATTCCTCCGGCGGGCCGGGTCATCCCCATGACCCACCCACCCGCACCGAGCGAAAGGCCGCTCCGATGACCACCACGATGATCCGGGCCGAGATCAAGCCCGAGAGCGTCGCCGATGTCGAGTCCGCCGCGGCGAAGATGTTCGCGGCCATCGACGAGGCACAGCCGGCCGGCGTCCGCTACGCCTCGTGCAAGCTGCCCGACGGCGTCACCTTCGTGATCCTGCTCGACCTCGAGAACGGGCCGGACAACCCCCTGGCGGCGCTGCCCGAGTTCCGCGAGTTCCAGGAGAACCTCCGGGGCTGGATCGCCGGGCCGCCCTCCGCCGACCCGCTCACGGTGGTCGGCTCCTACCGGCTGTTCTGACCCGGCCCGGTGGTCGGCCCGTACCGGCCGTTCCGACCCGGCCCATCCGCCGGGCCCGCCGCGCCGAATCGTGTGCACCTCGTCGTTCCCACGAACAGGAGCAGGTCATGAACCTCGGCGCACCCGAGCTCGGTCTCGTCTTCCTCGTCATCCTCCTCCTCTTCGGCGGGGCCAAGCTGCCGAAGCTGGCCCGTTCGCTCGGCCAGGCCCAGTCGGAGTTCCGCAGCGCCGTCCGCCAGGGCCCGACCGCGGCGGACGACGCGGCCACGACCGGAGACGCCGCCTGACGGGGCGGAGCACCGAGCTGGCGAGCCGAGGATCGTGAGGTCGTCGCCCGGCTCGGCCTTCTCCTTCCTCTCTCCGAGTCCTCGTCAGCGGTAGGACAGGGCATCGGGCGGCTTGCCGGCGTCCTGGACCTCGACCATGTAGCGCCACGCGTCCGGCGCGCTGCCGTCGAGGTCGACGAAGCCGTACTCCCGGGCGAGCTGGCCCGAGGACAGGGAGGCCTGGTTCCAGCGGGCGACGGCGGGATCGGCGGCGAGGGCCACGACCGCCCGCCCCGTGAACCGCGGCGTCTCGGAGATGCCGAAGTGGCCGGGGTCGGGGAACGGCGGCTGGACCGGACGGTCGAGGACCTCGCGCCAGCGGTCCTCGGTGACGCCGTAGTGCTCGAGCATCATCTCCGACCGCATCCAGCCGGGCGTGAGCGCCACCGCCGTGCAGCCGTGGGCGGCCAGCTCGTGGCCCTGGCTCCACGCCAGGCGCAGGACCGCCGCCTTGGCCAGGTCGTAGAAGGCGTTCACCCGGTAGTTGACCGCGTTGTACTCGGCGGTGCCGTCGGTCATCTCCACCACCAGGCCGCCGGGACGCCGGATCAGCAGGGGCGCGGCGTGGTGGCTGGTCACGAGGTGGGTGTCGACGGCCAGCCGCAGGAGGCGGAGGCCGTTGTCGAGATCGTGCTCCCACAGCGGGGTGTCCCACTCGAAGAGCTTCTCGCCGCCCCAGATGTCGTTCACGAGGACATCGAGCCGACCCGCCTCGCGGTCGATGCGCGCCACCAGGTCGCGGACCTGCGCCGGGTCGAGGTGGTCGACGGCCACCGCCGTGGCCGTGCCGCCGACCGCCTCCACCATCTCGGCGGTCTCCTCGATCGTCTCCGGGCGCCCGTACTCGGACTGCTGCTGCCGCGTGGTGCGGCCCGTCACGTACACGTGGGCGCCTGCGGCGCCGAGCTCGATGGCGATGCCGCGGCCCGCGCCACGGGTCCCACCGGCGACCAGCGCCACCTTGCCGTCGAGTCGGGCCATGTCGCGCCACCTCTCATCCTCGCCCACCGCGGATCCGGGAACCGTCGGTCATATATAACCAACTGTTCGTTTATACTGCCGAGAGACATGGGCCGCAAGCGCACGATCGCCGACGAAGACCTCCTCGACGCCGCGCTCGACGTCGTGCGTGCCGGCGGGCCCGACGCCCTGACCTTCGCCGCCGTCGCCGCGCGGGCCGGCCTCGCCGCCTCGACGATCGTGCAGCGGTTCGGGACCAAGGCGGGCCTGCTGCGGGCCGCGCTGTCCCGCGCCTGGGACCACCTCGACGCCGCGACCGCGACCGCGGTGGCGGACGCCGCCCCCGGTCCGGGCGGCGTGATCGACCTGCTCGTCGCCCTCAGCGGCCAGTACGGCGTGGACGACGACTTCGCCGACCAGCTCCTCCTGCTGCGCGAGGACCTGCGCGACCCGGTGCTCCGGGCGCGGGGGGAGGCGTGGCTGGCCGTGCTCACCGGAGCGGTGGAGCAGCGGCTCGGCGACGCCCCCGGGGGCGCCGGCGGCCTCGGCGACCTCGTCGTCGCCCAGTGGCAGGGGACGCTGACCGTGTGGGGCTTCCTGCGCCACTCCCCCCTGGGCGGGGCCGTGCGCGCCGCCCTCGAGGACCTGATCGCCCGGCTGGGCCTCGACCCCATGGACCGGGGCCCGTGACCCCCGGCAGGCGCCGGATCGGGACCTTCGACCCTGCGGAAGGGCGCCGACATTTCTCTAGTATCTACTAGTGAAATGAGGGACCAGCCTGTCACCGAGCCCACCCCCGCCGGCGAGACCGCGGCCGGCGAGGCCGTCGCGGTCGACCTCGGCGCCGTGGCCGGCGACGGCGGGGTGGTCTGGTCGGTGTCGCCGGGCGGCTTCCACACGAACCTGGTCGTGCTGGCCGCCGGCGGGTCGATCGCCGCCCACCGCAACGACGCCCTCGACGTGCTGCACGTCGTCCTGACCGGCTCGGCCACCCTGTCGATCGACGGGCGGGCCGTCGAGCTCGGCGCCGAGCAGGCCGTGCTCGTACCCAGGGGCACCACCCGTGCGGTGACCGCCGGCCCGGCCGGCGTGCGTTACCTGACCGTGCACCGGCCGCGCCCGCCACTGGGCATCGGCGCCCCGGGCGATGCCCGTGTGTGACGACGGCGACCGCCGGGCGCACCCCGCCATCGCCGCGCCTGCTGCCCGTGCCGCGCCTGCCGCCCCTGCCCTGACGCACAGACCACCGCACCAAGGAGACCTGCGATGACCACCACCACCGACGCCACGCTCGGCGACCTGGTCACGGCCAACCCGGCCGCCGCCCGCGTGCTGGACGGGTTCGGCCTCGACTACTGCTGCCACGGCGAGCGCACGCTGCGCCACGCGTGCGAGGACGCCGGCGTCGACGCCGGCGCGGTCGAGGCCGCGATCGCCGCGACCGCCGTCGACGGCGACACGACCTGGGCGACGCTCGACCCGCCCGCGCTCGCCGACCACATCCTCGCCACCCACCACCGGTACCTGCACGAGGAGCTCCCGGCGCTCGACGCCCTGGCCGCCAAGGTGCAGTCCGTGCACGGCGAGCGCCACCCCGAGCTGGCGGAGGTGCGCGGGCTGGTGAGGGCGATCCGGGAGGATCTCGAGCCGCACATGCTGAAGGAGGAGCGGGTGCTGTTCCCGGCGATCCACGCCATCGCCGCCGGCCGCCGGGACTTCCCGTTCGGCACGATCGAGAACCCCATCCGCATGATGGGCATCGAGCACGAGCAGGTGGGCGACCTGCTGGCCCGGCTGCGGGACGCCACCGCGGGGTACGCCGTGCCCGCCGACGGCTGCGCCAGCTACCGCTCGCTGTACGAGCGGCTCGAGGCGCTGGAGCTGGACACGCACCTGCACGTCCACAAGGAGAACCACACGCTGTTCCCCGCCGCCGTCGCGCTGTACGCCGCCTGACCGCCCACGCCCGGTCAGGCGGCGCGCCCGCCTGACCGCCGCTTGAGGGGCTCGGACCACGCGGTCGTGGCGGCGGCCGCCACGACGATCGCCCAGCCCGCCGGCGGGAACGGGGCGAGATGGAGCAGGTCGGCGAGCGGGGCGACGTACACCACCGCCACGGTGGTGGCGGCGATGACCGCCAGCACCGCGACGAGCGTGCGGGTCCAGGGACGGCCACTCGCCCACAGCGGCCGATCGGGGCTCCGCATGCTGAGGAGGAGCACCGGCTGGCTGGCCAGCAGCGTGGCGAAGCCGAACGCCCGCGCCTCGTCGGCCGGCCAGCCGGCGCCGAGCGCCGCCAGATAGCCGGAGATGATCACGACCGCGAGCACCCCGCCGACCGCATAGGGCTGCCACAGCGCCCGCAGGCGCAGCGCGTCGCCGACCGGTCGGGGCGGCCGACGCATGGCGTCGCGGTCGGCCGGGTCGGCCTGGAAGACGAGCGAGACGACGGGGTGCAGCAGCAGTTCCAGGACGACGAGCTGCACCGGCAGCAGCAACAGCGGCCGGTCGAGGAGGGGGACCACGAGCGCGCCGAACAGCAGCGGCGGGTGGAACGCGACCAGGTAGGCGAACGCCCGGACGAGGTTGTCGAAGATGCGGCGGCCGTCGCGCACGGCGGCGACGACGGTGGCGAAGTTGTCGTCGAGGAGCACGAGCGAGGCGGCCTCGCGGGCGACCTCGGTGCCGCGCCGGCCCATGGCGACCCCGATGTCGGCGTCGCGGAGCGCGGGCGCGTCGTTGATGCCGTCGCCCGTCATGGCCACCACCTCGCCCTGCCGGCGCAGGGCCTCGACCAGCAGGTGCTTCTGCTCGGGCCGGGTCCGGGCGAAGACGTTGGCCCGGGCGGCGAGCCGGTCGAGCTGCTCGGGGTCGGCCCCGTCGAGGTCGTCGCCGGTGGCGATGACGTCGCCGCCGTCGTCGCCGTGCGGCAGGTCGAGCTGCTCGGCGACGGCGTGGGCGGTGGCCGGATGGTCGCCGGTGATCATGATCACCCGGATGCCCGCGGCGCGGCACTCGGCCAGCGCCTCGGCCACGCCCTCGCGCACCGGGTCGCTGAACGCCACCAGCCCGCGCAGGTGCAACCCGGCCTCGTCGCCCGCCCGCTCGCCGGATGCTCCCCGTGCGTCGCCACCGGCGACCGCGATCACGCGCATCCCGTCCGCGGTGAACCCCTCGTTGGCGGCGAGCGCGGCGGCGCGGGTCGTCGGGTCGGCCGCGGCGTGGCGGAGGATGCCCTCGATCGAGCCCTTGGCCGCCACCCGGTAGCGCCCCCCGGCGTCACGCCAGAGGTGGGTGAGGTGCTTGTCGGTGGGGTCGAAGGGCCAGTCGGCCACGAGCTCGGCGCCGTGCAGGCCCGCCGTGTCGACGCCGTGACGCCCCGCGTAGTCGACGATGGCGACGTCGAGCGGGTCGAACGGTCGCGGCTCGCACGCGAGCACGGCCGCCTCCAGCAGATCGGCCTGGGCCGGGGTGAGGGTCCCGCCGTCGGCGCACCGTCCGTCGGCGGTCCAGGCGGCCGCGACCGCGAGGCCCCCGTGGGTGAGCGTGCCGGTCTTGTCGGTGCAGATGACCGTCGTCGACCCCAGCGTCTCGACGCTCGGCAGCCGGCGCACGAGGGCCCGCTGCTGCGCCAGCCTCCAGGCCCCGAGGGCCAGATAGAGCGTGTAGATCATCGAGAACTCTTCGGGGATGGCGGCGATGGCGAGGCTCACCCCGGCGATCACGGCGTCGCCCCAGCCGTGGCCGTGCGCCAGCTCGGCCACGACGACGGCGGCGCAGAAGACGGCGGCGACCACGGTCAGCGCCCGCACCAGGCGTACGAGGCCCCGCTGCAGTGGCGTCAGCGGCTGGCGCCCGGTGGCGACGAGCGTGCCGACGCGGCCATAGCGCGTGGCCGCGCCGATCGCCGTGACGCGGGCGAGCGCCCGTCCCGACAGCACGGTCGTCCCCGCCAGCACGGTCGACGCGCCGCCGGTGCCACCGGCCTCCTTGGACACGGGGAGCGACTCGCCGGTGAGCGCCGACTCGTCCACGAGCAGCTGGGTGAGGTCCACCACCGCGGCGTCGGCCGGCACCACGTCGCCCTCGTGCAGCCACACCACGTCGTCGACCACCAGGTCCTCCGCCGGCAACGAGCGCTCCTCGCCGTCGCGCACCACCCGCGCGGTGGGCGCGGTGAGCTGCGCCAGCTTCTCGAGCGTGCGCTCGGCGCGCGACTCCAGGAGCCACCCGACCGCGACGATGGGGCCGAGCGCGACGAAGGCGACGATCGCGTCGGTCGTGTCGCCGATGAGCAGGTAGGTCGGCGCGGCGACCAGGAGCAGCGCGACCATCGGGTCGGCGAGCGGGCCGAGCAGGCGCACGAACCTGCGCCCGCGGGCCTCGGGGACGATGCGGTTCGGGCCGTCCCGGGCCCGGCGGGCGGCCGCCTCCGCCTCCGACAGCCCGACCGGGGCGGTGGGACCGGCCACCGTGCCCGTCGCGTCGGCGTTCACGACGTCCGGCCCGCCCCCGGCGCCGGGCCGGTCACGAGTCGTCGTCCTCCTCGCCCCCGCCGTCCCGCCGGTCGTCCTGCACCTCGCCCTCGCCCCCGTCGCCGCCCTCGTCGCCGCCGACGTCGTCCCAGGTCGCCTTCGCGCCGCTGTGGCCCACCTCGGTCACCGTCCAGGTCGCGCCGGCGCCGGCGACGAGCGCCACGACGGCGAGCACGACCGTGGTCACGCCGGCCGACAGACGGGGCCGGCGGCGGGCGACGAAGGGCACCGCGGTGACCGCGGCCGCGGCCACGCTGACGCCGATCGCCCACGGGAGCACCCGCTCCCCCTCCCCGGTGTGCTCCTCCACGAGGCGCGTCTCGTCGACCTGCTCCTCCAGTGCCTCGCCCGATCCCTGGGCCAGGCCCACGGCCAGGGTCGCCACCAGGGCGAGGGCGAGCGCGACCGGCGCGAAGGGGCGGCGCAGGCGGGGCACCGCGGCGCAGACGAGGGTGGCGAGGGCGGCCAGCGGCAGGAGGACCACGGCCCCGTGCACGACGAGCGGATGTGCCGGAAGGCCGAACAGCTCCTCGATCTCCATCAGCGGTCTCCTCTTCCGGGTGCGGTCGCGGGGCGGCGCCTGCCCTCCCCCCAGCATTGCCTGTCCGGTCGCCGGACGCGCGCCCGCCGCCCGGCGGGCGGGTAGACCAGGGCCGTGACACCGACGGCACCGGCAGGGAGGCGTGATGGACGACGACGGCACCGGCCCGCCCACCGGCCGCTGTCCGCGGCCGCTCGACCCAGCAGCCGGCACCCCCGCCACCGCACCACCCGGGTCCACCCCGCTCACCGCCGGCGACCCCGCCGCCGGCCGCGGTCCGCGGCGCCCGCCCCGCCGCCTCCCCGCCCGGGCCCGGCCCGGCGTGCACGCCGCCGTCGCCGCCGGCGGCATGATCGGCGCCTCCGCCCGCTACGGC
>DASSGC010000588.1:0-6524 GCA_035693765.1 Acidimicrobiales bacterium | reverse complement strand
GACGCCGGGGACCGCGACGCCGCCGTTCGCCCGCTCCGCCGAGGAGGTGCTGGCCGAAGCGGGCTCGGACGCGACCACCGGCCTGTCAGCAGCCGAGGCGGCCAGCCGGCTGTCGACCCACGGGCGCAACGAGATCACCGCCGAGAAGCCGCCCTCCCCGTGGCTCGTCGCCGCGCTGCTGATGCGCGACCCGATGAACCTCATGCTCGTGGCGGTCGTCGTGGTCAGCCTGCTCATCGGGGAGGTGTCCACGGGCGTCATCGTCGGCCTGCTCATCCTGCTCAACATCGGCCTCGGCACCCGACAGGAGCTCACGGCCCGGGCCAGCGTCGACGCGCTCGCGAAGATGCAGGTGCCGCAGGCGCGGGTGGTCCGCGACGGCGCCCTCGTCATGACGCCGGCCACCGAGGTCGTGCCCGGCGACCTCGTCCAGGTCGAGGCCGGCGACATCGTGCCCGCCGACGGCCGCATCGTCCGGTCCGCGACGCTCGAGGCCCAGGAGGCCGCCCTCACCGGCGAGAGCGCGCCGATCCCCAAGGATGCCGGCGCCCTGCCCTCCGGGGACGTGGCCCTGGGGGACCGCACCAACCTGCTCTTCCAGAACACCTCCGTCACCCGGGGCACGGCAGCCTTCGTCGTGACGGCCACCGGGATGCAGACCCAGATGGGCCAGATCGCGACGATGCTCACCTCGGTGACGCGCACCCGCTCCCCGCTGCAGCGCGAGCTCGACTCGCTCACCACGGTGCTGGGCATCATCGCGTGGGGTGCCGTCGCCGTCATCGTCGTCGCCGGTCTCGTCCGGGGGATGCCCGCCGAGGAGCTCCTCCTGCTCGGCACGGCCATGGCCATCTCCGCCATCCCGACCGGCATGCCGGCATTCGTCTCCGGCCTGCTGTCCATGGGCGCCAAGCAGCTGGCCGAGGCCCGGGCGGTGGTCAAGAACCTCACCGACGTCGAGACCCTGGGCGCGACGAGCGCGATCAACACCGACAAGACCGGCACCCTCACGCTCAACGAGATGATGGTCTCGACCCTGTATGCCGGGGGTGCGTGGTTCACCGTCGACGGAGAGGGCTACCGCAAGTCCGGGGCGATCCGCTCGGTGGCGGGCACTCCCACGCCCGACTTCACCCGCCTCGCGCTCGGCCTCGTCCTCGACAGCGACGCCGTGGTGGGCGACGACGGGTCGGTCATCGGGGACCCCACGGAGGCCGCGCTCGTCGTCCTCGCCGCGAAGCTCGGGGTCGACGCGGAGGAGACCCGGCGCGCCTACCCACGGCTCGCCGAGGTGCCGTTCGACTCCGACTACAAGTTCATGGCGACGTTCCACCGGGTGCCGGTCGACGGGGTGGAGCACGTCGTCGAGCTCGTCAAGGGTGCCCCCGACGTCGTGCTCGCCCGCTGCAGCCAGGCCGGCGGCCCCCTCAGCGGGTCTCAGGTGCCGATCGCCGACGCCTCCGAGGGGATCGCCGCCGCCAACGTGCGGATGGGGGAGAAGGGCCTGCGCGTGCTCGCCTTCGCAGCCCGGGTGATCGGTGACGGCGACCTCGCGGCGATGACCGACGACCCGATGTCGCTGACCCGGGAGCTGTCCTTCGTGGGGCTGGCCGGCATCATCGACCCCCTGCGCGCCGAGGCGAGGACCGCAGTGGCCACCGCCCTCACCGCCGGGATCGACGTCCGGATGATCACCGGCGACCACGCCGTCACGGCCCAGGCCATCGGAGAGGAGCTCGGCCTCGGGCCGGGTGCCATCAGCGGCGCCGAGCTGCAGGAGCTCGGCGACGCCGAGCTCAAGGAGCGACTGCCGGCCCTCCACGTCTTCGGCCGTGTCACCCCCGAGGACAAGCTGCGCCTCGCCAGGGCCATGCAGGAGGAGGGGCTCATCGTCGCCATGACCGGTGACGCGGTCAACGACGCCGCGGCCCTCAAGCAGGCCGACATCGGCGTCGCGATGGGCAGCGGCAGCGAGGTCACCAAGCAGGCTGCGCGGATGGTGCTGACCGACGACAACTTCGGCACCCTCGTGCACGCCGTGGAGATCGGCCGCCGCATCTACGACAAGGTCGTGTCCTACGTCCGCTACCAGATGACCCAGCTGCTGTCGCTGGTCATGCTCTTCCTCGCCGCGACGGTGTTCAACGTCAACCAGGGCGTCGCGATGACGCCGACCATGGTGCTGTTCCTGCTCTTCTTCGCCACGGCCGGCGGGGTCATCGTCATCGCGGTCGACCCCGGCGACCCCGACGTCATGCACCGGCCGCCCCGCGACCCCGCGGTGCCGATCACCAACCGGCCGGCGGTGATCGCGTGGGTCGTGTACGCGGCCGTGCTGTTCGTCGCGGCGTTCGTCCCGCTGGTCGCCGGTCCCGACGAGCCGAGCACGGACAGCCCCAGCTCGTCGATGACGATGACGTTCGTCGTCATGGGCGTGGGGACGGTGTTCAACGCGCTCGTCAACCGACGCGACCCCACGAGCGGGCTCACCGCGCCGATCGCCAAGGCGCTCGCGATCGGGCTGGTGCCCGTCGCCATGGTGTTCCTCGCGACCCAGCTCCCCTCGCTCCAGGACGCGCTGCTCACGGTCCCGCTCACGGGTGGGCAGTGGCTGACGTGCATCGGCCTGGCCGCCCTGCTGCCCCTCGTCGTCGAGGTGGGGAAGGTCGTCCGCCGGGGTCGGCGCCGGATGCCGGATGCCGCGGACCCGCAGGTCGTGGTCGCCCCCGCCCGGGCCCGGACCGGCACCGACCCGTCGTGACCCCATGACGCCGGATTCCGCGCGTCGCGCCACGACGACGCTCCAAGGCGGCCACCGGGTGCTCAGCCCCCGTCGCCCCTGGCTGTGGATCCTCGTCGCGGTCGGCCTGCTGGTGCTGGGCGCGCTCCTGCGCGACCTGGTGGTCGGACTGAGCGGGCTGGAGCCGTCCGGGGACACGGCCGCGGCGTGGGCGTACCTCATCTGCGCACTGCTCGTGTTCGCGGACGGCGTGTGCGCGCTGTTCCCGGCGGAGACCACGCTCATCACGGCATCCGCGCTGGCGGTCGAGGGGCTGCTCGACCTGCGCCTCGTCATCCTCGCCGGGGCGGTGGGGGCGGTCACTGGAGACTCCGCGCTCTACTGGCTGGCCCGGCTGAGCCGCCGCCGGTTCCAGACCCAGCTCGACACGGCGATGCGCAACGAGAGGGTCGCCGAGGCGATGGACCTCATCGGCTCGAGCGCCCCCGTCCTCCTCGTGGTCGGGCGCTACGTGCCCGGTCTGCGCTTCGTCGTCAACGCGTCGTGCGGCCTGGCACCGTACCCCTACCGCCGCTTCCTGCTCTGGTCGTCGATCGGGGGGACGCTGTGGTCGGTGGTGACGTGCCTGACCGCGTACGTCCTCGGGACGGTGCTGGGGGACAACCCGATCGCCGCGCTCGTCCTGGCGACCATGGTCAGCACCTTCGCGGTCGCGATCGTCTTCGTCCTGATCCGCCGGCACCGGGCGCGGGCACTCACCCTCCGCAGGTGACCCCCACGGCGGCACCCGCCGCCAGACTCGGTGCACGGCATCCGGCGCACCGAAGGGGTAGGTCATGGCACGCACGTCAGGCAGGGCGGGAACGATCGGGCTGGTGGTCATCGTGGCGGGGGTGGTCTTCGCCGTGGCGGGGGTCGTCACGTGGTTCGTCGTCGCCGACCAGCTCGCGGCCGAGAACATCACGGTCTCCGAGGACGCCGAGTTCCTCGCGGGGCAGGACGTGACGGGGCCGTTCACCGCCTACGCGGAAGCGCAGGTGATCAACCAGCACGCGCTCGAGGCGACCGGGGGCAAGACCTACGCGGAGCTCGACCGCGAGGACCCGGCCCGCACGACCGCGATGCAGGCGTCGTTCCTCCGCGCATCGTTGTTCACCTCGGTCGTCGCCTTCGGCGTCGCGGCGCTGGCCACCGTGCTGGGCATCCTGCTCGTGCTCATCGGGTGGGCGCTGCGGTCCCCGGCGACGCCGGCCCGCGGGCCGGCGACGGGCGACGCCGGGGTCTGAGTGGCCGCGCTCGCTCAGGGGCGGCCGGCCGGCGTGAGGCCGGTGAGCTGCTCGGAGACGCGCCAGAGCCGTGCCGCGGCGGCCGAGTCCTGCGACGCCGTCGACGAGCTCCTGGGTGTGCTGTCGGCGAAGTACCGGCCGGTCACGCCCTCGACCTCGGAGGAGGACGCGAGGTACACCGAGGTCGCGGCACCCCGCTGCGGGCTCTTCATGAACGGGCGGATGACCGGGAGCATCACCCGCATCCAGCCCTTCGAGTCCTCGCGCCCGAAGTCGGTGCGGACCACCCCCGGGTGAAGGACGGTGGCGGTGACGCCCGTGCCCGCGAGCCTGCGAGCGAGCTCGTAGGTGAACATCACGTTGGCGAGCTTGGACTGGTTGTACGCCCGCTGGCCGCTGTAGTCCCGTTCCCCCTGCAGGTCGTCGAAGCCGATCCGGCCCATGGCCTGGGCACCGGAGGACACGGTGACGACGCGGGCCGGGGCGCTGGCGCGCAGCCGGTCCAGCAGGAGGTTCGTCAGCAGGAAGGGGGCCAGGTGGTTCACCGCGAAGGTGCGCTCCAGGCCGTCGACGGTCGGGTGCCGGGTCGCCCAGTAGCCGCCGGCGTTGTTGACCAGGACGTCGAGCCGCGGGTATGCCGCGAGCACCTCGTTTGCGAGGCGGCGCACCTCTCGCTGGGAGGAGAGGTCGGCGACGAACACGTCGACCTCCGCTCCGTCGCCCCGGAGCTGCTCGGCGGCGCCCTGCGCCCGGCCGGCATCCCGCCCCACGATCCCGACCCGCGCGCCGAGCCCGGCGAGACCGGCGGCCGTGGCCAACCCGATCCCGCCGGTCCCGCCGGTGACCAGCACGGTCCGGCCGGTCATGGTGCTCACGTCAGCGCACGACCTTGACGTTGAACGCGGCCGTGCCGAGCGCGCCCATGAGGCGCAGCCAGATCGGCAGGTACATCTCGGTGCCCCGCGCCGTGCTGATGTCGCCGAGGTCGATGACGTCGGTGTGCCCGAAGCTCTCGAGCAGCTCGGTGACCGTCGCCTTCGCGGCGGCGTCGTCGCCGGAGACGAAGACCGACGACTCGGCGCCGAGCGCCGCCGGGTCGACCATGAGGTTCGCGTTCATCGTGTTCAGCGTCTTGACCACGCGGGCCTGCGGGAAGGCGCGCTGGACCTGCTCACCGAGCGAGTCGGTGTCCTTGACGAACAGCGTGGGAGGGAACCCCTGCGAGAAGTCGAGCGGGTTGGAGATGTCGACGACCACCTTGCCGGCGAGGTGCTCGGCGCCGACCTGCTCCAGCGCCGGCAGGGCACCGGAGCCGTTCGTCGCGTTGACGACGAGGTCGGCGTCCGCTGCCGCCTCCCGCAGCGTGGCCACGGCGACATCGGGGTGCTCCGCCGTCCACGCCGAGAACGGCGGGTTGCCCATGCCGTCGGGTTCGGTGCGGGCGAGGGTCGCCTGCGGGTCTCGCGTGCCGACGGTGACGTCATGGCCGAGGCCGGACAGTCGGGCGGCGAGCGCGCGACCGACCATGCCGGTGCCGAGGACGGCGATCTTCATGGGGTGCTCCTGGCGGGATCCTTGGGGTAGACAGGTTCGTCTACCGGGGCGATCGTCACGCTAACAGACAGGTCTGTCTATATGCAAGGTATGCTGAGCGGCGACGCCGAGACGCCGAGGAGCCCAATGTCCACTGCCACCACCACCCGCACCGGCGCGGCCCGCCCGAGCGCGGCCCGCGAACGCATCCTCGGCACGGCCTTCGAGCTGTTCTACGCGCGGGGGATCCGGGGGGTCGGGGTCGACCTGATCATCGCCAGCTCCGGCGTCGCCAAGGCCACCTTCTACAAGCACTTCCCGTCCAAGGACGACCTCGTGGTCGCCTACCTCGACAAGGTCGACGGCGTGTGGTCCGGCCAGCTCGTGGCGGCCGCCGAGGCGGCCGGGCCGGACCCCGCGGACCAGCTCGTCGGCCTGTTCGACGCGCTCGGCACCGCCTGTGCTCGCGAGGGGTACCGCGGCTGCGCGTTCATCAACGCCGCTGCCGAGTCGCAGCCCGGCACGTCCGTGCACGACCGCACGGTGGCGCACAAGACGGCGGTTCTCACCTGGGTGCGCGGCCTCGCCGAGCAGGCGGGAGCGCACGACCCGGTGGCCCTCGCTCGCGCCCTCACCCTGCTCCTCGACGGGGGCCTGGCCAGTGGCGCGCTCGACGCCGCCCCGGAGGCACCTGCCGTGGCGAAGGCCTCGGCCCGGGCCCTCGTCGACGCCGCACGCGCCTGACGCGAGGTCCGGCTCGGCGGTCGCGCCACCCGAGGGCGGTGTGCGGTTCGACCCAGTGGCCGGCCCTGACGCCCGGGCCGGGAGGAGAATGCCGGTGTGGCACCTCCCCGGGCCGCCCACCCCGGCCGCGCCACGGCATCCGTGGCGCTGGTGGGGGCGACCGCTGTCTGGGGCTCGACGTTCGTCGTCACGAAGTCCTCGCTCGACGAGCTGGCCCCGGC
>DASSGC010000587.1:0-8862 GCA_035693765.1 Acidimicrobiales bacterium | reverse complement strand
CGGTGCTCCCACGCCAAATCCCCACGCGTAGGCCCTGGCGAGCGCCCCATCCGCTCGCCTCCTAGAGCATGCGCGGCTAGGTCACGTCGCTGCCGGTCACCGTGCTGCATCGCCGGTCGGCCGAGCTGTCGAGCCGGTGCTCCCACGCCAAATCCCCACGCGTAGGCCCTGGCGAGCGCCCCATCCGCTCGGCCGTCTCAGACGCCGCAGCCCGACGACATCACCTCGGTCAGACCGCCGTCGGCGGCCACCTCGAAGACGCTCGTGCTGCTGCCCTCCCCGTAGGTCTCGGCCACGACCACCTCCATGCGGCCGTCGCCGTTGAGGTCGGCCAGCGCGGCCACGTCGAGGTCGCTCACGCTCGACTGGGCGCCTGGCTCGGTCGCCGGGAGGGACTGGTCGACCACGAAGGTCCGGAGCACGCCCCCCACCACCCGGCGCATGAACACGACGCTGTAGTCGCCCGGCGCGGCGAGCCCGCCGGGGCGGGACAGGTACTCCGCCACCACCACCACCTCGTCGGTGCCGTCGCCGCCGAGGTCGGCCCGGACGACCTGGCTCACCTGGGTCTGCGGGTCGTCGACGCCGAGCGAGACGAGCAGGTCCCGTGCGGCGTCGCGGTAGGTGGAAGAGGACGGGTCGAGCAGGGACACGGGCCGGGGCCGCGGGTCGGCCACGCCACTGACCGCCACGGCCCCGTTGTCGCGGTCGGACGGCGCTTCCGCCGGCGGGTCGAGGTCGACCCCCGGCAGGCCGCCCGCCTCGGGGATGCAGGCCTCCTTGGGGGCCGAGCCCGTCGCCGTGGTGACGGCCTCGGTCAGCCGGACGACGTGGAACTCCTCGCCCCCGGCGAGCGGCAGCGGCACCGTGTCGTCGGCGCTCACCCAGCTCGTGCCGTCCCACCAGCCGACGGCGCGGCCCCCGGCCACCGTCACCGCCGTGCCCGGCGTCGGGATCGCGGCCGCGGCCGCGTCGGGGCCGAGGGCCACCGTGCCGGAGGTCGACACCTGGTCGCGCGGCGCGGACGTCCCCGTGGTCGCGGCGGGCCCTGCGTCCGTGCGGTCCTCCCGGTCGCCGAGCGTCACGATCGCCGCCACGGCGACGGTGCAGGCGGCGGCCAGGCCGCTCGCCACGATCCACCGGCGCGGGGGCCGGCGCCGGCCGGGGGTCGCCGGCGCCGCCACGAGGCGGCGGCCGGCCAGGACGGCCTCGAGGTCGGGCTCCTCCAGCGGCTCGCGGGCGGCACGGTCGGCGAAGTGGGCGCGCAGGCGCTCCTCGATGGTCGGCGACCCGCCGGGCGGCACGGTCGGCGGCACGGTCGGGGGCACGGTCGGCGGCATGGTCATGCGGGCTCCCGGAGCGAGTTCTCGAGGCGGCGAAGCGCTCGGTGCAGGCGGCTCTTGACGGTTCCCTCGGCGATGTCGAGGGCTCGGGCGACCTCCTCGGTCGACCAGTCGAGGTAGAAGCGGAGGACGACGACGGCCCGCTGCTCCACCGGCAGCAGGGCCACCGCGGCGGCGATGGCGGGGTCGGCCACGGTGTCGGCGACGGTGTCGGCGCCGGGCCCGGGCGCCAGCGGGGCCGGCCGCCGTGCCCACTCGACCTTGCGGCGCCGGCCACGGTTGCGGGCCTGGTTGATCGCCACCCGGTACACCCAGCCCGCCGGCCGGTCCATCCGCCCGACCTGATCCCACCGCTCGTACGCCCGGGTCATCGCCTCGTCGACGCAGTCGCGGGCCAGCTCGGCCTCGCCCACCGCGAAGCCGACGGCCCGGCGCACGCTCGCCCACTCGGCCCGGTAGAAGTCCTCGAAGGTCCGCCCAGGCTGCACCATCGCCTCCACGTCCCCATGACGCGCAGCCCCCGCGTCCGGTTCCCGGGAACTCCGCACCCCGTCGCGATCGTCGCACACGGCATGACGAACGACGTGGTGGGCAGGGCGCGCCGGCGACGGCCGGCGGTGGTGCTGGCGGGTGCGGTGCTGGCGGGTGCGGTACTCGCCGCGGGGTGCGGTGGGGCGGGCGACGGGGACACGATCCGCGGCAACGAGGCGACGTCGGACGAGAGCGGGGCAGGCGGCGACGCGGCCGGCCCGGCGCCCGGGGTCGCCACGGCCGAGGGTTCCGCCGAGGGCGCCGCCGTCCCGGCGCCGGCCGACCTGACCGGCGACCAGGTGGTGCAGGCACAGGGCGAGCGCGACATCGTGCGTACCGGCTCGCTGCTGCTCACCGTCGACGACGCCACCGGCGCGGCCGCCGAGGCCCGCCGCCTCACCACCGACGCCGGCGGCTTCGTGGCCGACGAGTCGGCACGGGCCGAGGACCACGCGGTCGACCTCACCGTGCGGGTGCCCGCCGCCGGCTTCGAGGCCCTGCGGGACGACGTCGCGGCGCTCGGCCGGGTGGTCGAGCAGGACAGCCAGGCCCAGGACGTGACCGCCCAGGTGGTCGACCTCGACAGCCGCATCACCTCGCTGCGGGCGAGCGTCGAGCGGCTGCGCGGCCTGCTCGGGCAGGCGGGCGACGTCGGGCAGCTCGCCGCCGTGGAGGGCGAGCTGGCGTCGCGGGAGAGCGAGCTGGAGTCGCTGCTCGGCCAGCAGCGGGTGCTCGACGACCAGGTGACGCTCGCCACCCTGACCGTCCACCTCACCGAGGACGAGGAGCCGGCGGTGGCCGAGGACGCCCCCGGCTTCACCGACGGCCTGCGCACCGGCTGGGTCGCGCTGCTCAACACCGGGCAGGTGGCGCTGGCGGGCATCGGCCTGGCGATCCCGTGGACGGGACCGGCCCTGCTGGCGCTCCTGGCGGTCGTCGCGGTCCGCCGGGCACAGCGGCGGCGCCGGCCGTCGGCCCCGCCCCGGCCGCCGGCACCCGCCGAGTCGGCCCCCTGACGCCCGCCCGCACCTCGCCAGCGCCGCCGGGACCGCGGAGCTCCGCTCGATGAGCGGCGCCCGCTCGGGACCGTCCCGCTACGGTGCGCAGGCACATGAGCGCCCTCGACGCCCACCGGTCCCGGCTCGATGCCCTCCTCGCCGAGCTGGTCGCGTCCCACGGCATCCCCGGTGCCGCGTGCGGCGTGCTGCTCGACGGCGAGATGCACGTCGCCACCAGCGGCGTGACCAACGTCGAGACCGGCGCGCCGGTCATCCCCGGCACGCTGTTCCAGCTCGGCTCGATCACCAAGCTGTACACCGCCACCCTGGTCATGCAGGCCCACGCGGCCGGCCTCATCTCGCTCGACGAATCGGTGCGGGCCCAGCTCCAGGAGTTCTCGGTGGCCGACCCGGCGGCCACCATCGAGATCACGCCCCGCCACCTCCTCGCCCACACCAGCGGCCTGGAGGGCGACCACCTCATCGACACGGGCTGGAACGCGGACGCGCTCCAGCGGTACGTGGCCACCCTGGCCGGGCTCGGGCAGATCCATCCGACCGCAGCCGCCTACAGCTTCTGCAACACCGGCTACGCGGTGATCGGCCGGATGCTCGAGGTCGCCACCGGCGAGCACTTCGACCGGGTGCTGCGCCGCCGGCTCGCCCGGCCCCTCGGGTGCACGGCCACGCTGACCCTGCCCCAGCACGCCCTGCTCCACAGCGTCGCGGTCGGCCACACCCAGCAGCCCGGGGGCGAACCGGCCCGCCAGCCGCGCTGGTCGATCACGCGGTCGAACGGGCCGATGGGCGGCGTGCTCGCCCCCGCCGCCGAGCTGCTGACCTTCGCCGCCGTCCACCTGAACGAGGGCCGGGCGCCCGACGGCAGCGCGGTGCTCGCACCCGGCGACGTGGCCGCCATGCAGGAGATCGAGATCGACAGCCCGGTGCCCGGCGAGGCGCAGGCCCTGGGGTGGACGGAGCGACGGTGGGGCGACCTCGTCTGCCTGGGCCAGGACGCCGACACGTTCGGCCAGCGGGCGGTGCTCCGGGTGCTGCCCGAGCGCCGCCTGGCGGTGTGCGTGCTCACCAACAGCACCGCCGGGGGCGCCGTCAGCCAGGCCATGCTCGAGCACGTGGCCACCGAGCTGGCCGGGGTGCCACCGGAGGCCGACAAGGTGCCGGAGGCCCCGGCCCCGCCGGCGGAGGTGCTGGCCAAGCTCACGGGCACCTATCACCGGCTGCACCAGCGCGTGCGCGTCGACGTGGACGACGGCGGCCTGAGGATGACGACCGAGCCGTCGGGCGTCCTCCAGGCGCTGGGCGTCGGCACCAGCGTGACGACGCTCACGCCGCTGGCGGGGGGCGACCTGGCGTTCGGCGGGATCGACCCCGGCACCGGCCTGCGGGAGCCGGTCGTGTTCACCGGGACGCCCGGCCGCCCCGCCACCGGCCTCTACCAGGCCGGGCGGCTGCACGCGCGGGTGGGCTGACCCGGAGGCCGGCCGGCCCCCGGGTCAGCTACCGGTCAGGATCTCGCGCACCTCGTCGATGCTCTCGGACGTCACGAGCACCAGCACCTCGTCGCCGGCCTGGAGGCGGGTGTCGCCCCGGGGGACGATGACCCGGTCGTTGCGCAGGACGGCCACCGCGGTCGAGTCGCGGGGGAACCCGAGGTCGACGATCTCGCGGTCGGCCGCCGGGCTGTCGCCCGCCAGGGTGACCTCGATGAGCGTGGCGCGGCCCCCCTCGAACGAGAGCAGCCGCACCAGCGACCCGACGCTCACCGCCTCCTCGACGAGGGCGGTGAGCAGGTGCGGGGTCGACACGGCGACGTCGACGCCCCAGTTCTCGTTGAACATCCACTCGTTCTTGGGGTTGTTCACGCGGGCGACGACGCGGGGCACCGCGAACTCCTGCTTGGCCAGCAGGCTGACGACGAGGTTGTCCTCGTCGTCGCCCGTCACGGCCGCCACCACGTCGGCCTCGGCCAGGCCGATGACCCGCAGGCTGTTCACCTCGCAGGCGTCGGCCAGGTGCCACTCGACGCCCGGCGGCTCGCCGGCCTTCTGCATGCGGGTCACCCGGTCTTCGTCCTGCTCGATGATGTGGACGTCGTGGCCGGCCTCGTGCAGCTCGCCGGCGATGAACGTGCCGACGGCGCCGCCGCCGGCGATGATGACCTTCATCGGGCACCCTCCCGGTGCGCCGACCCCGCGGCGGGGGTGGTGCGGGGCTCAGCCATGGTTGTCGCTCCCGTCGCCGGCGAGGTGCTCGTCGACCTCGTCGAGGTGGCCGACCGACACCGCCAGGTAGACGATGTCGCCGTCCTGGGTCACCAGGTCGGGCCTCGCCACCTGCGCGGTCCCGGTGCGGCTCACGGCCAGGGCCCGGGCCAGGCCCGGGATCTCGATGTCCGACACCGGCTTGCCGGCCCAGCCCGGCGCGACCGGCCGCTCGACCACGACCACCTTGGCGCTGGGGTCGACCCAGTCGTTCTCCGACGCGTCGGGGAGCAGCTTGCGCAGCACGCGGTCGATCGTCCACTGCACGGTGGCGATGGTGGGGATGCCGAGGCGCTCGTAGATGACCGCCCGGCGGGGGTCGTAGATGCGGGCCACGACCTTGTCGACGCCGAAGGTCTCCCGGGCCACCCGGGCGGTGAGGATGTTGGAGTTGTCGCCGTTGGTGACGGCCGCGACGGCCACGGCGTTGCGGATGCCGGCCTCCTCGAGACGGTCGCGGTCGAAACCGACCCCGACCACCTGCTGGCCGGCGAAGCCCTCGTCGAGGCGCCGGAACGCGGTCGGGTCCTTGTCGACGATCGCGACCGAGTGGCCCTGGTCCTCGATGATTCTGGCGAGCCCGGACCCGACGCGTCCACAGCCCACGATGACCACATGCATGAGCGGCGACGCTAGTGCACCCGTGCACTAGGCCCGTAGCCGGGACGCATCTTGCGGCGTCCGTCGTAGTAAGGCATGCTTACTATCCTATGAGCAGCATGGCTGTCCCCAGCGAGCAGGTCGCCGGCCCGTGATCGTCTGCCACTGCCAGGTGGTCAACGACCGGCGGATCTCGCACGAGATCGTCGGCGGCGCCCGCACCGTCGACGACGTCGCCGACCGCTGCGGCGCAGGCGCGCGTTGCGGGTCGTGCCGTCCTACCATCGGTGCGCTCCTGGCCGCACTGGCGTCGGACCAGGTCCAGCCCGCGGCCTGAGCCTCCCCCCTGGGGCGACGGGCCTCGGCCCGTTCACCCCGGAGGTCGAGACATGCAGGGACGCCCCGAGATCATCGAGCTCCTCAACGAGCTGCTGACCGCGGAGCTGACCGCGGTCAACCAGTACTTCGGCCACGCCAAGATGCAGGAGAACTGGGGCTACGGGTCGCTCGCCGAGCACGCGCACCACGAGTCGATCGACGAGATGAAGCACGCCGACAGCCTCATCGAGCGGATCCTCTACCTCGACGGCATGCCGAACCTCCAGCGGCTCGGCGCCGTCCGCCTGGGCGAGGACCCGGTCGAGCAGCTCCGCCTCGACCTCGAGGTCGAGCGGGAGGCGGTCGACCGGTTCAACCGGGGCATCGCCCTGTGCGTCGAGGCCGGGGACAACGGCACCCGCGAGCTGCTCGCCGGCATGCTGACCTCCGAGGAGGAGCACGTCGACTGGCTCGAGACCCAGCTCAGCCTGGTCGCCAAGCTGGGCGAGGAGCTCTACCTCGCCGAGAAGCTGGGTTGAGCCCGGCCCGCCGGCCGCGGCCGGGGCGCCCCTGCCCGCTCACCCCCCGGTGGCCGGCGGCGGCGGAGCGGACGCGCTCCGCCCGGGGCCGCGCCCGGAGCCGCGCTCGGCGTCGCCACCACCGGGCCGGGCCTGGGCGGCCAGCAGGTCCCGGATCTCGACCAGCAGCGCCGCCTCGTCGGACAGCGACTCGGGGGGTACCTCCTCCTGGCCCCGCTTGCGCCGCTCGTTGAGGACGTTGAGCGGCTTCACGATGAGGAAGAAGACGACCGCCGCCACCGCCAGGAAGTAGATGACGGCGTTGATCACGATGCCGTACTCGAACGTGCTGCCGTTGATCGTGAAGTCCATCGCCCGGAACTCGCGGCCCACGAACATGCCGATCAGCGGCGTGATGAGGCCCGCCACGATCGACGTGACCACCGCGGTGAACGCGGCGCCGATCACGACCGCGACGGCCAGCCCGACCACGTTGCCTCGGGAGATGAACTCCTTGAACTCCTTCAGGACACCCGGCACGGCGTCGACCTCCGCAGTGTGTTCGATGGGCCCCACCCGGGCGCGTACCGTACCGAACCGACGGGACTCCCAGGAGGGGCCATGCACATCGCCATCACCGGCGCCAGCGGCCTGATCGGCTCGGCGCTGGCCCGCGCCCTGGGGGACGACGGCCACACGGTGCTGCCCCTCGTGCGCTCGGCGTCGCACGACCCGGGCGCCGTCCGGTGGGACCCCGCGGCCGGCACCATCGACGCGGCCGCCCTGGAGGGCGTCGACGCCGTGGTCCACCTGGCCGGCGCGGGCATCGGCGACAAGCGCTGGTCGCCCGCCCGCAAGCGCGAGATCAAGGAGAGCCGCACCCACGGCACCGATCTCCTGGCCCGGACGCTGGCCGGTCTGGCGGCACCGCCCCGGGTGCTCGTGTCGGGGTCGGCGATCGGCTACTACGGCGACCGGGGCGACGAGGTGGTGACCGAGCTGAGCGCCCCGGGCGACGACTTCCTGGCCGGGCTGGTGGCGGCCTGGGAGGGCGCCGCCGCGCCGGCCGCCGAAGCGGGCATCCGCGTGGTGCACGCCCGCACCGGGCTGGTGTTCGCCGGCGAGGGCGGCGTGCTGCCCCGGCTGGTGCTGCCGTTCCGGTTCTTCGTCGGCGGCCGCCTCGGCTCGGGCCGGCAGTGGATGAGCTGGGTGTCGCTGGCCGACGAGGTCGGTGCCCTGCGGTTCCTCGTCGACCGGGACGACATCTCCGGGCCGGTCAACCTGGTGGCCCCCGAGCCGGTCACCAACGCCGAGATGGCCAGGGCCATCGGCCAGGTGCTGCACCGCCCCGCGGCGGTCCCGGTGCCGGCGTTCGGGCCCCGCCTCGTGCTCGGGCGCGAGATGGCCGACGAGCTGCTGTTCGTGAGCCAGCGGGTCCGGCCGGCCGTGCTGATCGACGCCGGCTACCCGTTCACCCACACCGACGTGACCGCCGGTCTCCGGGCCGCGCTGGGGCGCTGACGTGACCGGCACCGGCACGGCGGCCGGGGCGACCGCCGGCAGCGGGGACGCCCGGCCCGGGGTGGCCGCCTTCGACTTCGACGGGACGCTGGCGCGGCGAGACACGCTCATGCCGTTCCTGCGCCAGGCCCGGGGAGCCCCCCACGTCGTCCTGGCCGCCGGGCTGGCCGCCCTGCGGGTGCGGGAGCGCGACGCCCTCAAGGTCGCCACCGTCGGCCACCTCTTCCGGGGCATGCCCGCCGACCGGCTCGACGAGCTCGGCCGGGCCTACGTGCCCACGCTGGTCGAGGTGCTGCGACCGGAGATGGTCGAGCGGCTGGACTGGCACCGCAGCGAGGGGCACGCCATCGTGATCGTGTCGGCGTCCCTCGGCGTCTACCTGCGCCCGCTGGCCGACAAGCTGGGGCTCGACTCGGCGCTGGCGGTCGAGCTGGTGACCGGCGCCGACGGCATCCTCACCGGCGAGGTCGTGGGGGGGCTCAACACCCGGGGCCCCGAGAAGGTGGCGCGCCTGCGGGCGTGGACCGACCAGCGCTTCGGGGCGGCCGGCGACATCGAGCTGTGGGCGTACGGCGACTCGCCCGGCGACGAGGAGCTGCTGGCCCTCGCCGACCACCCCACGTGGGTGGGCCGCCGGGCCGGCACGTCCCCACCCCCACCCCGCCGCTGAGCACACCCGCCGCGCCGGGCGCGTCGCCGCCGGGCGCGTAGCGACCCGGGGCGGGGCGCCCGCTCGGCCGAGAGCCTCCGG
>DASSGC010000586.1:0-3693 GCA_035693765.1 Acidimicrobiales bacterium | reverse complement strand
GGGTGCCGGGGGCAGGACGAGGGGCAGGTGCCGGGTGGGCGCGGCCTCGACGACCGGCGGCGCGGCCGTCGGGCTGGCGGGTGGCCCCCAGGTGTCGCCCGTGACGACCCGCGGCACCAGCAGGGCCGGGCCGCCGGCGGGCGCGTCGCCGGCGGGCGCCCGATCAGCGCCGTCCGCCGGCTCGGCCCCAGGGGCGAGCGGTATCTCCACGGGCGACAGGCTCCCGGCGTCGATGGCGGCACGCTGCACCCCCACCGTCGCCAGGCCCGACACCACGCCGGGCGGCCCGTCGGCCGACACCAGGTGGGCCATGCCGGTGGTGAGGCGCGGCGAATCCAGCGCCACCAGGTCGGGCTTGACGGCGGCGCCGATCTTGAAGGTCGAGGCCGGCGGCCCGACCGTGGGGGTCAGCGGCGGCAGCGTCGCCCACGCGGGCGGCGCGCTCACCGCCTCCCGCTGGACGGTCGCCCCGGCCCCACCCGCGGCGGGAGGGGCGGGGGTGGCGCCGCCCGGAGGCGACGGGTCGGACACCCGGCGGCGCCGGAACAGGCCCATCGCCGGTCACCCATCCCCGTCGCTCTCCGCCAGGCGCCGGTTGATCTTGGCGATCTCCTCCACGAAGCGCCGACGGGTGGGGTGCTCGAGGTCGATGATGTCGTCGAGCCCCCAGTGGAAGTGGTAGGCGACGTACGCGATCTCCTCGTGGAGCCTGGTGCTCGCGTACGTCACGATCCCCCCAGGCCGCCGCCCGACCCACCGGACAGGTCGACGGTGAACTCGTGCTGGCAGTCGGGGCACTGGAGGGCGGCCCGGGTGTGCCCCTCCTGGTTGATCCGCCGGTAGAGGTCCTGCAGGAACGCGAGGTCCGAGGCGAAGAGGTGCTCGATCACCCAGTCGGTGACCTGGACGTCGCCGAGCCGGGTGACCACCCGGGCGAGGAGCACCACCGACAGGTACTCGGGCCGCTCCTTCACCCGCCCGTCGTAGAGGGGCAGCAGCTCGTCGCGTGCGGTCGCCAGGCGCATCGTGCCCTCGCGGTGCACGACGCCGTCCTGGTCGACGTAGCCCCGGGGCAGGACGAAGTCGAACTCCGTCCGCAGCGGCGCCGCGGCCGGCGGGGGGGCGGCGGGAGGCGCCGCCACCGCGGCGACGCCTCCGTCCGTGGTGAGCTCGGGCGGCGCGGCCAGAGCCGAGCCGCCGACCGCGCGCCAGCCCATCGTCAGCCCTTCTCCACCTGCATGCCGACGTGGTGCAGGGTGAGCTTCTCGGTGGTCACCGAGGTGTCGGCCGCCTTGAGGGTGCCGATCTCGAGCGAGGCCGGCTGGCAGTCGATGAGCGAGTACCGCATGACCGGCGACATCATCGTGTCGTACACGATGACCGAGCCGTTGGTGCGGGGCAGCTTGCCCTCCCCGGCCTCCTTCACCCAGTCCGCGAACTGCGTGTCCTCGGTCAGGGCACGGGTGATGGTCACCGTGCCGGCCTTGGCGCGGCCGACGATCTTGTTGAGGACGTACTTGCCGTCGGCGGTCTGCGTCTTGACCTCGATCATGTCGAACTCCTGCTTCAGGCCGGAGATCTCCATGATCCCCTTGGCCTGGTGCTGGTCGAACTCGAAGCCGAACGTCGCGCCGATGACAGCGTCGAACTTGTCGATCAGGCCCACGGGCCCATACCTCCGTCTCTGTGCGGCATCGGGGTTACTCGCTCACCAGGCTCACGCCGCCCTGGAGCTGGGCGAGCTGGAAGATGACGAACTCGGCGGGCTTCACGGGGGCCACGCCGATCTGGCAGGTGATCTGGCCGAGGTCGATGGCCTCGGCCGGGTTGGTCTCGTCGTCGCACTTGACGAAGAAGGCCTCCGCCGGCGTCGACCCGAACAGCGCGCCCTTGCGCCACTCCATCACCAGGAACGAGGCGATCGTGCGCCGGACCTTGGCCCAGAGGTTGCGGTCGTTCGGCTCGAACACCACCCAGTCGGTGTTGTTCAGGATCGACTTCTCCAGGTAGTTGAACAGCCGGCGGACGTTGACGTAGCGCCACGCCGGGTCGCTGGAGAGGGTGCGGGCGCCCCAGACGCGGACGCCCCGGCCGGGGAACGACCGCAGGCAGTTGATGCCCTCGGGGTTCAACAGGTCGTGCTCGTTGCGGGTGATGTTGCACTCGAGCGAGATCGCGCCCCGGATCACCTCGTTGGCCGGCGCCTTGTGCACGCCCCGCTCGTCGTCGTTGCGGGCCCAGATGCCGGCCATGTGGCCCGACGGCGGGATGAGCACCGGCTGGCCGCTGGCGGGGTCGAGCACCTTGATGCGGGGCCAGTACAGGGCCGCGAACTTCGAGTCGTAGCCGGCGCTCTCGACCCGCCACTCCTTGACCTGGGCGGGGGTGAGGTTGGGCGGCGGGTCGAGGATCGCCATGCGGTCGCCCATCAGCTCGCAGTGGGCGATCATCGCGAGCTGCACGGCCTTGAACTGCTCGGCGTCGATGGCGCCGCGGTCGTAGGCGGCCGAGAGGTCCGGCACCGCGACCATCGTGACCTCGTCGATGGTCTCCAGCGACCCGAGGCCGGTGCGGTCGCTCACGTCGCCCACGTACTCGTCGGGCGAGATGCGGTCGGGCAGGGCGGGCACGTTGCCGCCCGACAGGCCGATCGAGCCGGGGGCCGGGCGCTCGATGGTGCCGGAGGTGGCCTCCAGCCGGATGAGCTTGGACCGCTCGCGGACCGCCGTCACGGCGTTGGTCTTGCCCCGCCGGGTGGTGAGGCCCTCGAAGGTCTCCTCCAGGTTGCCGCCGCGCCGCACCACGATGTTGAACTGGTCGGCCGGGGGCGGCTCCTGGCCCTCCTGCTGCGCGGGGTGCGTGACCTCGACGGTGATGTCGTTGCCGGCGGGCCCGGGTTCGAGCGCGCTGACCGTGTAGGGCGGCTCCTTGCCCGGCTCGCCCGGGCCGAGCGCGGCCTGGGCGTTGGTGCCCGGCGCCGCGCCCTTGCGGCCCTCGGAGCCGATCCGGACGATGTAGGCGTTGCCGCCGCCGTTCATGAAGTAGCCGTAGACGCTGTGGGCCAGGTACGACCCTTCGACGAACTCGCCGAAGATGTTCGTGAACTGGGTCCAGTTGCTGACGAGTGTGGGCTCGTGGAGTGGACCGGAAGCGGCGATGCCGACGAAGGCGGCGACCGCGGTTCCCACTCCTTCGATGGGTCGACTACCGGAGTCGACCTCTTCGACGTAGACGCCGGGTGACAGGTACTGAGGCATCGCCCCTCCAGGAGGGCTCACGGATAGGTCTTGTCGCGGATGTGACGGTGTCGCAGCGGGGAGGCCATCGCCAGGGGCGGGCGGCCCCCCGTCGGGGAACCGGTGCCTGCACGAAGGGGCAGACGCCGGTGCCGGGTCAGGTCCCGGCGGTCATTCCTCGGTGCCCTCCTCCTCGTCCTCCTGGCGCTGGACGTCGACGCTCTGGTCGAGCTTCGACACCTGCTCCTCCTCCTGCTCTTCCTCTGCGACCTGCGTTGACTCGGCGGGGCCGCCCTCTGCGGGGACCTCGGCCGGCGTCTCGGCCGGGGTCTCGGCCGCCGGCGCCTCGGACCCCGCGTGCTCCTCGGCGGGTGGGGCGGCCTCAGCGGGGGCCTCCTCCTCGGTC
This sequence comes from Acidimicrobiales bacterium, assembly GCA_035693765.1. Lineage (GTDB taxonomy): Bacteria > Actinomycetota > Acidimicrobiia > Acidimicrobiales > VFJN01 > ZC4RG19. The sequence goes on along the minus strand of DASSGC010000586.1, from coordinate 51 downwards.
TCCTCCTCGGCCGCCTGGCGCTGGACGGGGGCCTCCTCGTCGTGGCCGTGG
>DASSGC010000585.1:0-8198 GCA_035693765.1 Acidimicrobiales bacterium | reverse complement strand
GCCACCCCGCGAGGCGGCCAGGAAGGGCCGCCGGGGGGCACGACGCGGCGACCTCGCCGCAGCGTCTGCGCAGGCACCGTCAGATCCACTCGCGGCCGTTCCGCTGACGGCGCCGCGCGTAGCGCTGCTGGCCACGCGAGGGGGCCCGCGTGCCGGGGTACCGGGTGCTGTGCTCCGCCCCCATCTTCCGGACCTGCCGGCGGTACTGCGCATCGGTACCGACGATCGGTGTGTCATGGCGCAGCTTGTCCGAGACGAACCCGATCGGGTGGCGCACCGGCGACCGCGCCACCCGGCGGCGGTAGTAGACCTCGTCGCGAGCTCGCCACTCGCGGTCCGTCATCCCGCCAGCCTGGGGGAGCTTCACGTCGGCCGTGGCGCGCCCGCCGCCCTTGCCGCCACGGCCCCTACCTCGACCGCCCTTGCCGCCACCGCCGTCGGCGCTCACCTTGACGTGCCCGGGCGTGCCCTTGTCGCGCCCGCCGTAGGCGTAGGTGTCGATCCGCCGCTCACGTACCGGCCGCTCCCGCGAGCGCTCCAACCGCTCCATGCGCTTGCCCGCCCGAGTCTCGGCGCGCCGCGTCTTGATGTAGTCGAAGCCGGCCAGCCCGACAGCCGCGGCGCCCGCCGCGGTCGCCTTCATGCCGCGGGTGGCTACCCGGTCGGGGCGGTCGAAGTCGAAGCCGACCTGTCCCCCTCCCGCGTAGCCGGCGGAGGCCGGCGAGAGGCGCGTCAGGCTGTCGGCGAGGGCGGAGGCCGCGGACTGGCTCGAGGCCATGAGCTTCTTGCGGCTGAAGTAGACGGTGCTGACCAGGAGCAGGATGATCAACCACCGCTCGATCAGAGGGGTCTTCTCGGGGATCGCGTTCACCACGCTGTCCACCCCCAGCAGGAGCACCGCCATCAGGAAGCTCATCCCCACCACCATGATCATCACCTGCACCAGCGAGCCCACCCAGGCCCAGACGACGCGGCGCCCGGTTCCGGGCAGTACGGCGAAGATGACGACGAACGGGGTGACGGCGAACAGCACCGCCAGGATGAACTTGGCGAGGAGCACGCTGAAGGCCGCCAGCGCCAGGAACGCGGCTGCGACGAGCCCGACGATCATCATCAGCAGGCCGGCGATGAGGCGGGACGCTGTGGGGTCCTGGTTGAAGGTCGCGGCGTCCTTGCACTCGTCCTCCTGCCGCGCCATGTAGCGGGCCGGCCAGCCGGTGTCGTTCCAGTTGCCCACGGACAGGACGTTGTTGGCGACCTCCAGGCACTTGCCGCCGCCGCCGATGCCCCAGTTGAGGTACAGGTAGGGCGACTCCACGAACTCCTTGTGGATGGTCCTCTCGATCGGTCGCATGGCCTCGCTGATCCGCGCCTGGGGCGTCAGGTCCGGATCGATCCGGCCTCCGCTGGAGGCGGTCAGCAGGTCGGCCGTGGCGATGTCGAGGTTGTTCGCCACGCTGTTCATGTACATGTCCCGGTGCTGGAACACGAAGGTGGCCAGCACCAGCACGACGGCGGACACCGCGAGCTCGCCGGCCGACACGCCGACCTTGCCCCGGAGCGCCTTGAACCCGGCATAGGCCACGAGCGTGAACCAGACGATCTCGTCGAGCTCCAAGCGCCACGGGCCGATCAATCGATCGTCGTACGTCTTGCCCAGGTCCTTGACGGCCTCGGTGTAGTGCGTGATGTCGAAGGTGAACGCCCGCTCGACGGCGTAGAGCGACAGCTCGATGGAGGTGGAGCCGATGTTGAACGCGAGGCCGGTCAACCACCCGGTGATCCGGTCACCCCACTTGCCGACGTCGGTGGTGCCGCCGGCGTCGTAGCTGATCTGGTAGTTGATCGCCGGGTACGTACCCCAGCACCCGTCGGGGATGAACCTGAAGGCGTCCCACCAGGGCGCCCCGGGTTCACCCGTGTGGCGTGCTTCGAGGAGCTCCGCACAGGTCATGCCGGGCGGGTGTTCCGCCAGGTCACAGCCTTCCTGATCGGCCTGGACCTCGTCACGCCACCACTGGGGCGTGCTCTCCGGCACCTCGACGACCTTGTGGTTGTCGAGCCTGTAGCTCCGCTGGTCGGTGCACCGCAACTGGACCATGCCCTCGGCGGGGCAGTCCCACTTCGGGATGAAGATCGGGAGCCCGCCCCAAGACTCCACCCACACCTTGCACGTCGGGGCCGCGGGTGCCTCGGGCGCCGCGGGCGCCGCGTCAGCCGGCGCCGCCAGCCCCAGAAGCGCGGCCAGGAGGCCGAGCCCCGCCAGCGCCAGGATCGCGGCGGTCGCCACACCACGTCGTCGGGTCACGTCGACGGCCTTCCGTCGAGCGCTTCCGCCAGGGGCGATCGGCGTCGCTGGCGGACCCGGCGGCGGGCGGTGGCCACGTCGACGGCCTCGTTGGGGACGTCGATCGGCCCGCCCGGCAGGCCGGCGTCGGCCTCGGGGACCGGCGCCGGCGGGGCCGGCGGGGCGGCGACGGCACCGACGAGCTCCGGGTGGATCGGCACGGGCTCGTCGTCGACCTCGTCCTCCCCCGCCCAGAGCTGGCGGGCCGGCGCCTCCGGCCCGGAGGCGGGCGACGTGTCGAACACCCTGTCGAGCTCAGCGAGGATCGGCGGCAGGACGTGCACGAGGCCGACGCGATCGCGCACGTCGCGGTAGAGGCACACACCCGTGGCGAGACCCTGCTCGAGCGTGGCCCCGGCGTCGATGCTGTCGGACACGCCGAGGAACCGCAGCGCCGCCGGGACGGCGCGCCGCGCCTGGCGGAACACGAATCGCGATCCGAGGAGGTCCTCGAGCTCGTTGATGGCGAAGTCGTTGGGGTGCTGGCTGGCCAGCCAGATGGCGCCGTTGTGCTTGCGGCCGTCGCGCACGCCCTCGATGAGGAGCTTCTGCCCGTGGGGCGACGCGAGCAGCGCCCAGGCCTCGTCGTAGAGGGCCGCGCCGAAGCGCGTGGGGTCGCTGAACACGACCCGGCGCCCGACGGCGGCGACGAGGTACAGCAGCGCCTGACCGAGCACCTGTTCGGGCAGCATCATCTTGGCGGCGTGCTCGCTGGCCAGCGTCTCCCTGTCCGGCAGCACCAGACGAGGGGCGGCGAAGACGATGAAGTCGGCGTCGAGCGAGACCGGCTCGCCGTCGCCGAAGGCGATCTGGCCGACGGCCGACCGCCGGTAGTGGGCCAGGCGGCGGGCGAGTCCCCGGGCGGCGGGGTCGGGGTGGGACGGGTCCTTCCCCATCCGCTCCAGCTCGTCGAGCACGTGTCCCAGGCGGGCATCGGGGTCGACGGCCACCGCGTCGACCGCCTCGGCGAGCGCGGCACCTTCCTCGGTGTGGGCCGAGCACCCGGCCAGCAGCGACAGGAACCCGAGCGTGACACCGACCCGCTCGTCACCGACGAAGCTGCGCAGCGGGTCGATCCGCACCTCCGCGCCGGCCTCCAGGCGGACGACCTGGACGCGACCGGGCGCCGCCTCGGCGAAGCGCACGTACTCCCCGCTCTGCGTGCGGTCGATGGTCACCACCTGGCCACCACGGGCGACGGTGTCCCAGCACAGCCGCTTGAGGAAGAAGGACTTGCCCGAGCCCAGGCGCCCCACGGCCGCCAGGGACGGGCTGGCGTTGGTCTTGGGGCCGAACGCGGGGTCGAACAGCACGGGCGTCCCGTTGCCCCCGTCGAGCGACAGGCCGAGGAGCAGGCCGCCGGGGTCACCCACGTCCGACCCGCAGAACGGGCTGCCCGCCGCCAGGTCGCGCGCCAGCATGAACTGCGTGTAGTCGCGGCACACCGGGCTCGCGGTCGTCCCTGGCAGCATCGACCGCAGCAGCGCCGCCTGGCCGCCCGTGGGGCGGGCGAGGCCGTACTCGTGCGGCTTGAACATGGCGGCCAGCGCTCCCGCCCGGTCCTCCAGCTCCGCCAGGGTCGGGGCGGCCACCGACATGAGCACGGCGACCTGCAACTCCGGCTCCGCCGGGTTGGCGCCGAGGTGCGACCGCTCCTCGTCGATGGCGTGGATGGCCTCGGCGAGCTGGGGCGGCGCGCCGGTCATCTCGCCGTCGTACTCGTCGACCTGCCCCACCAGATCGCGGTGCTTGCGCCTGACCTTGACCTGGGCGTCGGCGTTGGCGATGGCGCGGACACGGACGCACCAGTCGACGGGGAAGCCGACGTGGTCGGCGTAGTAGAGCCACTCTCCGCCGCCCCCGGGGTAGCGGAAGAAGTGCGGCATGTCGGCCATCGCCAGGACGGTCTGGTAGCTCGTCCCCGTGCTCCCGTCGATGCGGACGTAGCGCCGGTGCCGGGGGCGGTCCTCGTCGTCGCCCGTGCCGCCCTCGCGCACGATGGCGTCGGTCAGCTGGGCCAGCACGCCGCGGGGCCGCCAGTGCTCGGTTTCGGTCTCGCCGGGCGGCGCGACGACGCCGACCTCGATCGGTGGTTCCCACCCCTCGTCGAAGACGGGCTCGTCGCTGCCGCGGCGCAGCGACCGGGCGTAGAGCCAGCAGATCTCCCCGGCCGTGACCTGGCGCAGCGTCACATGTTGGGCCAGCCGCGACTCCAGCTCGCGCGCCTGCCGCCGCCGCAGATCGACCTCGCTGGCGCCCACCGGGCGGGGGGGCATCCCGAAGCTCGCCGCCACGTCGGCCGAGGCGTGCTGGAGCAGGTCGAGGAACGGGCGCCGGGCCGAGGGCAGCGCAGCGGCCACGTAGAAGCGCCGGCGGCGGAGGGGCGCGTCTGCGAGCCAGTCGAAGGACGCGTCGCACACGGCCTCCCACGACGGATGGCGCGCCAGATCGACGCCGTCGGCCATGCGGCTGACGACGTCGAACGGGTCGAGCTTCTCGCACACGGAGAGCAGCATCGAGTCGGAGGGCAGGCTGACCAGCAGGCTGCGGATGTCGGCGTGCACGGCCAACTTGTCGGGGACGGCAGTGTGCGCGTGGGGGAACGGCTTCACGCTCCACACGGCCCACACGCCGCCGTCGGTCGACCACACGAGGTGACCGACGATCGCACGCGCCGGGGGCTTCACGGGAGGTCCCCTGGCGCGACGTAGATCGGCGACGCCAGCGGCGCCGACGGGCGGGGCGGCCGGTAGGCGCGGCCGCGGACCGTGCCGCCCGCCGGAGCGGACAGGAGCATCACCACCCCCAGCGCCAGCCGGGGGAGGCTGCGGCCCTCGATCCGCGTGTGGCGCACCGCCCACGCCAGGAGCCACGGAAGGCCGAGGGCCACGATGACCGCCGGTACCCGCGGGAGGTGGGCGCCCCACAGGGGCCACGTCCGGAACTCGACGAAGTAGACGGCGACCACGGTGCCCAACTGCACGAGCGAGAGCTGGAAGGGCGGCGTCCAGCCCCCGATGTTGCCCAGCACCATCGGATGGCGACGCGCGTGCGTGTAGGTCGCGCACGAGACGGCATCGTCGTCGTCGTCCACGCCTCAGTCGTCCACGGTCGCGTTCGTCGTGCCGCTGTAGCGGGTGACGTCCTTGTTGGTCTCGGTCTTGATGGACGAGTAGCTGGTCACGATGCCCAGGACGACGCCGCCCAGCACGGCGGCGCCCACGGTCGGCACGAGCGAACGCGTTCTCGCCCAGGTGGCGATCACCATCACCATCGCGGTGACCACGAGGGCGCCGATGATCACTTGGCGTGCGTCGCCCAGCAGGCCGTTCAGGATGTTCGTCACGGACAGGACTCCTCGGGTAACGGGCCGCTGCGGGCCGGCTGTGGGCGGGGCCACGGCGCTGTCGTGCCCCTGACGACCAGATGCGCGCGGTGTCCTCGAAAGCGCGGGGGCGCCGCGGAAATCGGCCGCTGCGTGGTCACGTCTCAGGCGCCGGGGGACCGCTCGGCCGCGTCAGTGGTGTCGACGGCCGGTGGGGCTCCGTCCTGCGGCGCGCCGGTCTGCTCGTCCGGCGGCTCGATCACCAGGGAGGGGGCACCGGCGAACTGGCTGACCTCCCAGCGGTCGAGCCGTTGGGTGAGGATGAGCTCGTAGCCGAAATAGGTCAGCGCTCCGCCGGGTGTCTCGACGCGGACCTGCGCCATCACGCGCATCCGGCCCTCGTCCAGCTCGAAGCTGGACATCTCCGCCAGTTCGAGCTTGGCGAAGGGCACGGGGTCGAGAGCGGGGATGTCGACGCCGGCCGCCAGGTAGGGCGCCGCGTCGCCCGCGCCGGCGAGCAGAGCTGCCAGGAAGCCCTCGACCGTCTCCGCCATGGGGTCGGCGGGGTCGGGCTGCTCGTACGGCGTGTCGGTCGCCGCCCATCCCGACGCCACGGCGGAGGGTGGGGGGACGACCGACGGGGTGGTGAGCGCGGCCAGCCCCCGGTTGACGTCCCCGACGATCGCGACCTCGACGTACCACGTCGTCGGCACGGACGTCGGCTCCACGTCCGGAGTGCCCTCGACGTCCGGTGTGACGGTCTCGACGAGGTCGACCGCGACCGTGACCTTCCAGTAGCCGTCGGTCACCCGCGTGCCGGCCACGGTGGTCACCCGCTCGACCACCAGGTTGTCGCTGGCCAGGCCGCTGGCGCGGGGCGGTTCCACGAACAGCGCCGCCAGGTCGCCGGCCGCGTCGGGCGACACCGTGAACCACGCCTCCACCACACGCTCGGCCATGCCGGCCACCGGACCTGCCACCGAGCTGCTGCTCGGCACGGGCGTGATCGGGGCCGGCTCGGGCGCGCCGCCGCCACCCACCAGGGCCACGACACCGCCGAGCGCGCCAAGCGCGACCGCGGCCCACAGCCCGATGCGGGTGGCGAGCTGTGCCGTGCGCCGCGGGGGCCGCCAGTCGTAGTGGTCGAGCTCGGGCTCGACCATCACGAATTCGCCGCTAGGGCCAGGGCCACCCGGGGCCGGCGGAGGCCACTCGACGGTCAGGAGGCTGGCGCCGGGGTTGAGCGTGTCCTGTCGCGATCGTCTCACGCACGGCAGATGCGCGGGCGGCGGTACCAAAGCGCGCCGCGCCGGGAGACCGCGCCGGCGCCGTGTGGTCAGGCACCCCGGCGGTCGCGCCGTGAGCGGGCGCCGGTCAGCTCCTCCAGCAGCTCGATCGTCTCCGGGTGCACGGTGTCCTCCGGCTCGACGCCGACGTCCGGATCGGCGAGGACCTCGCACAGCTCGCGGAACACCCGTTGGACACCGGGGATGTTGCCGGCCTTGCCCGCCACCCGCATGAGCAGGCGGTACATCCGCTCGTCGCTCGGGAACGCCCGCAGCCCCTGGCGGGCAGCCCACTCCGCCGCCCGCCAATCGCCCATGGCCAGCCTGACCTCGGCCAGCTCCTCGGCGGCGTCGACCACCTGGGCGACGATCATGCCCCGGTGGGGCCCGACCCAGGCATAGCTGCGGCCGACCCCGATGAACGGCTCGCCGCGCACGAGGCCGAGCGCCTCCGTCAGGAGATCGGCCGCCGCGGCGGCGTCCTCGAGCTCGTCGGCCTGGGCGACCAGCTGGCTGAAGATCCCGTAGTCGGTGGCGACGGCCGGGGACAGGTCGTACCGCCCACCCCCGGGGGGCGGGAACAGCTCGTCGCCCAGCAGCGAGCGCGCCGAGCTGACGGTGTTGTACACGGTCTTGGCCGAGTTCGCCCCGCTCGGGAACAGGCTGATCTCCAGGTCCTCCCGGTCGACGGGCGCTTCACGGAGCGCGAGGTAGGCGATGGCCTCGAGCGCCCGCTGGCGGGTGGGCACGAGCGGCTCCTCGGCGCCGTCGACCCGGCGGACCGCCTGGACCTCGCCGAGCACCCGTACGAGGACCTCGACGCCTGCGAGCATGCCCGCCAGCCCGTGCGGGAGGTCGGGCTCGGCGACCGCGCCGATCGCCGGCTCGACGACCGGCTCGGCGACCGCGGCGGCCAGCGGCGGGGGGGCCACGATCGGTGGGGCCGGGGGCGGTGGAGGCGGCGGGCGCCGCATGTGCAGGTCGGCCTGCACCGCCTCGGCGGCCATGTCGTCACGCCGGCCCGCGTCGTCGAGCAGCGCGCTCACCACGAACGTGTCGGCGGGGTCGAGCCGGCGGGGCCGGGCGGGGACGTCGACGCCGCCGGCGCGCAGCCAGCCGTCGTCACCGATCACGAGCTGCCGGCCCGGCAGCGTGACGCCCTTCGCGGGAAGCGTCACCACCGCGGCGCCCTGGCGGGGCCGGCCGGCGAGGGCGCGCAGGCGGCGGTGGTCGTCGGCGT
>DASSGC010000584.1:0-3440 GCA_035693765.1 Acidimicrobiales bacterium | reverse complement strand
GGCAGCGGCGGAGTCGCTGCGGGTCTCACGCGCGGCGCCACCAGCGGGCCCGCCGCTGCCGCCGTGCCGACTCCTCCGCAGCGCGGCGTCGCTCGGCCTCCTCGGCCGCCGCCTGCGAGCGGGCCTCCCGCCGGTCCCGCCACGCCGCGACCCCCGCCTCGACGTCGCGGGTCGGCGTGACGACCGGCGGTCCGCCGAGCAGTTGCCGCCGAGCCTCCACGATCCGGCTGTTGAAGTCGTCGAGCGCCTCGCGGACCTCCTGTTCGCGGTGCATGCGGTCGAGGCGATCGTCGAGCTCGGCCGCCTCGACGCGCAGGGAGAGCGCGGGCGGTCCGAGCCCCGTCAGCCGCTCCTGCTCGATCTTGCGGCGGATCCACCAGTCCGGATCGTGCTGGTCGAGCCCCGGGAGCGGCTTGCCCGCACCCGGGAGGTCGTCGAACTCCCCGCGCCGGATGGCCTGCTGGATGACGATCTCCACGTACGCGGCGCGTTCGGCCGCCGTCGAGCGGTCGATCGCGGCCTCCTTCGGCGCCTCGGCATCGCTCGAGCCCTCGCCGCCGGCAGTCTCCTCCTCCCGCTCCATCCGCTCGATGCGATAGCGCCACGCATCGAGGCGCGCGTCCTCGCCCACGTTCCTCGCCTCCTCGGGGCGGCCGACCTGCCGGCCGCCCCGACGTGCTCCGGTGCTCGCCTCCGGTCAGTCGAGCAGGTGCTCCAAGGCCCGGCCCATCCACTCGGCGCGGGTCGCGGCATCCGAGATGCCCTCGAACCCGAAGCCGGACAGGAGCGAGTGCGGCGTCGCCGTCACGGCAGCCTCGGGGAAGCCCGCCGCCGTCGTGATGATGAAGTCGTTCGGGTTCGGCGCGCTGCCGGGAGGGGCGCCGGTGACCTCCCACCCGCCGTCGTCGCCGGCCTCGAACGAGGTCGTGCCCTCGCCGGTCGACACCTCGATGTCGTCCACGAACACACCCAGGCCCTGGGTCGCCCAGTCGCTGACGTACGCGATGGACACCTCGACCAAGCCGTCGGCGTACGCCGACAGGTCGACGGTCCACTGCTGCCAGCCGCCCGAGTTGCCCGTCGCGGCGTTCCACTCGCCGTCGCCGCTGCCGCTCGGGTCGCACGTCGTCTCATCGACGAACGTCTGGTAGAAGTCCAGCTGCGGGTGCAGCTCGTTCCACCCGGCCGGGCAGCTCTCACCGGTGTCCTGCGGCGTGTTGCCGTTGAGATCCGGCAGCGTCGTCCAGTCGTTCTCACCAGGCGTGTGCGCCTCGACCATGAGGTAGTCCCAGTCGGCCTCGGTGTCGTACGACGTCCAGAACGACAGTTCTGCGCCACCCGCCGGCACGCTGATCGTGCGCGTCAGCCGCTTGTACGACACGTCAGCGATCTGCGAGTACGCGTAGTTGTCGCCCGTGTGCGGCTCGAACGGTCCGCCCTCGCGGTCCCACTTCGCCGAGACCCAGCTCAGGAACTGGGGGTAGGTCGCGGGATCCAGGATGCCGCTCGTCGTGATGAACGAGTTGCTGTGATTCTGGTTCTGCGCGCTGTCGGCGCCGTTGAAGCCCCACTCGAGGCCGGTGAACGGCGTGTCGATGCCGAGGACGTCCAGGAGACCGCCCTCATCGGTGGTACCGGCGTCGTCGACCATCAGGTACGCGCCGAGCCAGTACTGCAGGATGTCGTTCGTGAAGTCGCCGGATCCGCCGGGCACGCGGCATCGCTCGAACACGGCCGGATCGGCACGGCACTCCGCGTTCGCCTCGGTCGGATCGTAGAACTGGTTGGGGATGTTCGGCGTGTACTGGCTGCCGGCGAACTTGCCGGTGTAGAGCACCTGGCCGCCCTCGTTGAGGAAGTCCCGGACCTCGAGGATCTGGTCCATCGCCGTCCGCGACTGGTTCCCGCCGCCCCAGCCGGGTTCGCGCGTCACGATGTCGTCGCCGGTGTACCAGATCACGGCGTCGTAGTGCGACAGCACGCCGAGGGCATCCGACGCGACGCGACCGCGGGCATCGATGTCGTAGACGTCGTAGGGGGTGCCGTTGGCGTCGAGCGCGTCCGTGTAGTAGCCGAGCTGATTCGGCCCGCCGGCCTGCACCGGCGAGGCGCCGGTGTAGTCCTCCGCGGCGACGATCAGCACGTCGTCCCCGGACTCCTCGACCGCCTGGTAGGTGAACGACTCGCTGGTCTCGCCGCCGCCCTCGAACCAGACCTCGACGCTGTCGCCCGGGCTGGTCCCGGTGACGAATCCGCTCATGATCCGGTAGTGCACGCCGGTCCTGCCGCCGTAGCGGTCGCCGCCCGTCCACTCCTCGGTCGGCACGCTCACGGCGTCAGCGCCGTTGACGGAGTACTTCAGCGTCACGTCGCCGAGGCTGCGGCGGGCGATGACGCGCACCTCCTGCGGGTCGCCGTAGGAGTACTCGAACGTGAAGTTCGCCAGCGGCAGGCCGTACTTGTAGGTGTCGTCGCTCTTGAGGTAGAAGGGCTTCGTCTCGAGGCCGAGGTGCGACTCCGGGTCGGCCGGGTCGGCCGCCGACTTCGCCACGTCGAGCGAGAACGGCAGGACGCGCTCGAACTCCGCCTGCACCTGCTCCTCGTCGTCGGGGAACACGAAGCCGCCGCCGGCGTCGCCCTCACCGAGCTCCGGCGTCCAGCCCAGCGTGCCGCGCTGGGAGTGCGCGAAGTCCGTCGTCTCGCCGTTGGTCACGTACAGCACGTCGGACGACAGTCCCGGCTCGAAGTCCTCGATGGCCGGGTCGTCGCGGTTGCCCGAGAGCGCGTAGTAGATGGGGTCGTCCGCGGTGGGCGTGCCGATCTGCCACCCCTCGGCGTACAGCAGCCACTGGCCGTACGAGTGGTAGTTCACCTGGAACGAGAAGTCGGCGCGGTCGAACAGCGACATCATCGCCTGCGTCTCGGGTTCGGACCCGGGCGCCGGACCGCGGTACGTGTCACTGCTGATCTGCGACGACGACCCCTCTTCGTCGTACCCGAAGTGCTCGGGGAAGTTGCGGTTCGGGTCGACGCCGTCCGAGCGGGTGATCACGCCGTCGTTGTCGTTGTCGCGCAGGTTCTTGCGCCACAGCCGCTCCTGCTCGAACGTGTACTGGTAGCCGTCGGGGTTGGCGACGACCACGAACCACAGCTCGTTGGCCTTCAGCAGGTCCTTGATCTCCTTGTCGTTGTCGCGCCATCCGTCGATGAACCAGTTCGCAAGGCGGCGGTTCACCTCGGTCGAGATCCATTCGCGGGCGTGCTGGGTCGAGCTGTACAGCACGGCCGGCCGCGCGCCGTCCGCGATTCCCCTGGCGCCCTGCGTCAGCTTGAGGGCGATGATCTCGCGGCCCTGGTGGGTGTGGCCGAGCACCTCGAGCTTCACGAGCTGCGGGTTCTCCTGCGCGAGCCGGTACAGCTCGTCGCGGATGCCGCCGGGC
>DASSGC010000583.1:0-2324 GCA_035693765.1 Acidimicrobiales bacterium | reverse complement strand
CCATCGCCCAGCTCTGCGCCTTCGCCTACGTGACGCGCGGCGATACGAAGACAGCGCTCGACCTGCTGTCGCGCGTCATCGACCAGAGCGACGCCAGCGGGATGCTGGGGCGGGCGGTCCTCGCCCGCGGCATCCGCGCCGACGCCCTGTGGCGCGCCGGGCGGTGGTCGGAGAGCCTGGCGCAGCTCAGCCAGATGGAATCGCTGCAGGATGCGACCAACCGGCGGCAGCTCGCGGCCTGCGCCTCGGCGGTGCGGGCCCGCATCGAAGCGGGGCTCGGCCGGGAGGAGGCGTGCCGGCACTACACGGAGCAGACACTCGAGGCATCGGTGCCGCTCGCGAGCCACCTGCTCACGGTCTGGGCCCTGAGCGGCCGGGGCCTGCTCGCGCTCGGCGCCCAGCGGTACGCCGAGGCGGCGGCCGACTTCGACCGGGTGGTCGCCATCGCCGGGCACATGCCGGAGCCGGGGTTCCTGTGGTGGCACGCCGACGCCGTCGAGGCGTATCACGGCTGCGGCCGCGCCGAGGACGCCCGCGACGCGCTCGCCCGGCTCGACCGTCTGGCCGACGCCACCGGCCGGGCCTGGGCCGGCGCCGCCGCCGACCGTTGTGCCGCGCTGCTGGGTGTCGACGACGACCCCGCCGGTCGCCTGGACGCCGCACTGGCCGGGTTCCGGGCCGTCGGCGCGCCGTTCGAGGAGGCGCGCACCCTGCTGACCCGGGGCGAGGTGCTGATCGCCGCGGGCGACCGGCGCCAGGGTGCGGTCGACGTCGCCGCGGCCCGCACCATCTTCGACCGCCTGGGCGCCCGCACCTGGAGCGAGCGCGCTTCCCGGTTGCGGGGCGAGGCCAGCAGGACCAGCCCGTCGCTCGCGTCCCGCCTGAGCCCGGCCGAGCTGCGCGTCGCCCTGGCGGTCGGCGACGGCGCGACCAACCGCGAGGCGGCCAAGCGGCTCTACCTCAGCGTGAAGACCGTCGACTACCACCTGCAGGGCATCTACCGGAAGCTCGGCCTGCGAGGCCGCGCCCAGCTCGCCACGCTCGTCGCCGCCGATCGCGGCGGCCTGCCGGACGCGGGCTGACCATCCCGGTGGGGGAACCGGGAGTTCTCCTGGGGAACCCCCGTGCGCCGGCGTCGACGCTGACACCGGCATGCGAGTCCACTGCTGCGAGGGGATGCGGAGCCACGTCGAGGCCGTCGAGGAGCCGGCGCTGCTGGCCGCCAGCGACCGGCCCGTGGTGTACGACGCGGTGTTCGACGAGTACGCGCTCGCACGGAACCTGGTGGCACCCGGCGCCGAGGTGATCTCGTTCTGCCCGTTCTGCGGGGCGGAGCTCCCGACCTCGAAGCGCGACCAGTGGTTCGACGAGCTGCGCCGCCGCGGCCTCGACCCCGACGACCCGGCGCTCGACGGCCGCTTCCGCAGCGACGCTTGGTGGTCGGACCCGCGGCTGCCCCCGACAGCGGGCCCGGCAGCCAACGGCGACCGGTGAGCCGCCGGGACCGCGACCGGATTCCCGGGCCCGGCCCTCCTGCCGTCCTCCGGCGCCGTCCGCCGCGCCGGCGGGACGTGCGACCGCCCGCCCGCCACCCCTCGGGCCGCCTGCGGCCCGGCGACGTCCCCGCGCCGGCCGGGCGCTCGCGGCGAGGCGAGCACCGCGGGGCCGTCCGCCGGGCGGCGACCGACCCTGACGTCGAGCCTGTCGCCGGTCACGGCCACGACCGTCAGGCGTAGGTCGCCCAGGTCGAGCACCGCCCCGGGCGGCGGCACGGCGCGCTCGCCCGGCGCCGCGGCGGGGCCCAGCACGACCGCCCCAGGCCAGCGGGCGCGGAGAGCGCCCGCCACCCGCGCGGCGGCGGGCGCCGCCGTGCGCAGCACGATGAGGTCGACGCGGGCCACGGCGCGCCGGCGCAGGCCGGCGAGCACCACGGTGTCGCGCGCCCGCCCGTCGACCTGGACGATCGCCGCGTCGCCCATGGACCACAGGGACCCGCCGCCGCCGAGTGCGTGAGGGCCGGGACCGCCCGCCGCCGGGACGGCCGGCACCAGCGCGGCCAGCCCGGCCACGACCGTCATCGTCGTTCCGCCCGCGAGCAGCAGGCGTCCCCGCCGGCGCTGCGGCGCGGCCTCCGCCGCCGCCCCGGCGGGCGCGGGACCGGTGGTGGCCGGGCGCAGGAGCGTGCGGCCGGCGGACAGCGCCGCCGCGGCCAGGGCGAGCGTCGCGAGGTGCCCCGCTCGCAGGTCACCCAGCGGCCAGCGGGCCGCCGCCGCCGCCACACCGTCGAGCCAGGCCAGCAGGACCCTCGTCGGCAGGTGCAGCGC
>DASSGC010000582.1:0-2836 GCA_035693765.1 Acidimicrobiales bacterium | reverse complement strand
TGACGCTGGCCTGGGACGCCGGCGCCGTGCCCGCGGTCGTGCTGGCCAAGGCCGACCTCGTCGCCGGCGTGGACGAGCGGGTCGCGGCCACCGCCGCCGCCCACCCGGGCGTCGACGTCCTCGCCACCTCGGTGGCCACCGCCGAGGGCGTCGCCGACCTGCGGGCCCTGATCGGCGACCGCAGCGTGGTGCTGGTCGGCGAGTCCGGGGCCGGCAAGTCGTCGCTCACCAACGTGCTGGCCGGCGAGGAGGTGATGGCCACCGGCGACGTCCGGTCCGGCGATGCCAAGGGCCGGCACACCACCACCAGCCGCCAGGCCCACCCCCTCCCGGGCGGCGGCGTGCTGATCGACACGCCCGGGCTGCGCGAGGTCGGCCTGTGGGCCGACCTCGATGCGGTCGCCGCCACCTTCAGCGACATCGAGGACCTGGCCGCGGGCTGCCGGTTCGGCGACTGCGCCCACGACGGCGAGCCGGGGTGCGCCGTCACCGGCGCCGTCGCCGACGGCACCCTCGCCGCCGCGCGGCTCGACCAGTGGCGCGCCCTGGAGCGCGAGGCGGCGGCCGCCGCGCTGCGGGCCAGCCCCCACCTCCTGCGGGCCCGGGGGCGGCGGTTCTCGCGGGTCGCCAAGGACGCGCAGCGCCGCAAGGGCCGGGACTGACCGCTCCGGTCAGTGCGACAGATCGACTCGGCGGAACGACTCGATCTCGAGACCCAGATCGCCCACCTGGCTCAACGCCGCGTGGACGTCGTCCGTCGTGGCCTCGACGCGCCGGAGGATGGTGAACGGGCCCCGCCCCTCGACCTCCCAGCCCCCGAACCCCGCGGTCAGGCGGCGGGCGCCCCGGCAACGGAGCGTGATCTCGGCGATCTCGGGCACTGCTGACACGATGCGCGGCGATGGGGTGACGGCGGCACACCCCGGCCGGGTGAAGCGCCCGTCATGTTCGCCCCACGGCCCCGCAGGGCACGAGCTCTCAGATGAGCCCGAGCTGCCGCGCCCGGCGCACCGCCTCGTCGCGGCACTCCACGTCGAGCTTGCGGTAGATCGTCTTCAGGTGCGACTTGACCGTGTTGAGCGACACGTACAGCTCGGCCCCGATCTCCCGGTTCGACAGCCGGCTCGGCAGGTAGCGCAAGACCGACAGCTCCCGCTCGCTGAGCGGCTCGACCAGCGCGCCGGCCGGCGCACCCGGGTGGCGGGCGGGCGTGGACCGCCCCGCCAGGTCGAAGATGTCGAACCCCTCGTCGAGGAACACGCGCACGGCCCCCTCCCGCTGCGCGTGCGCCGCCACCTCGTGCAGCACCCGGCGGGCCGCGAGGGCATCGCCCCCGTCGGCCGCGGCCCGGGCCGTGAGCGCCGCGGCCTCCCGCCGGCGCCGGCGATCGCCGCTGTCGTCGACGAGGGGCGCCAGCAGCGACGCCACCCCCTCGTGGCGACCGGCGGCCAGGGCGACCCGGGCGGCGAGCAGCGTCCGCTCGGGCCCCGCGTCGAGCTCGTCGAGCAGGTCCTCGGCGCGGTCGAGGTCGCCGAGCGCGACCCGGACGCGGCACTCGGCCTGGTCGAGGACCGCGCCCAGGAACCGGGGCGTGCCGCGCGCGGCGCGGTCACGCCGCACCCGCAACCCCCGGGCGATGGCGTCGCCCGGCCGGCCCAGCGCGCACTCGGCGCGGGCCAGCTCCACCTCGCCGAGCGCGGTGATGGCGACGTAGCCGTCGCGCAGCGCCGCCACGAGTTGGGGTTCGAGCACCTCCATCGCCCGGTCGAGCTGGTCCTGCTCGCGGTGGACGAGGGCGAGTGCCACCCGGGCGCGGATCATCATCCGGCGGGAGCCTCGCCCCTGCTCCGTCCCGAGAACGAGCGCCTGCTCGGCCAGCTCGGCCCCGGCCCGTAGCCGGCCGGTGCGGGCCTCGGCCCAGGCCTCCGCCCCGAGGATGGCCACGAGGTCACCCGGCAGGCGCGGCCGCCCGCGCCGCAGCTCCGCCGCCCACCGTCGCGCCCCGGCCCGGTCGTCGAGCATCGCGTGGGCGTCGGCCAGGGCCGGCGGGAGGCAGCCCCACAGCTCGACCACCGCCGTGGCCATGTCGGGGGTCATCGAGCGGATGTCCACCTCGGCCCACCGTTCCCACGCGGCGGCGCCGAGGGCGATGGCCGACTCGGGATCGCCGAGGCCGGACGCGAAGAGCGCCTCGGTCACGTCGAGGTGGAGGGCGAGCCCGTCGCCGTCACGGTCGTCGGCCCGCCGGCGGGCGCGCTGCACGAGCAGCGCCCCGCGCTCGATCTGGCCGGTCCGGGCGTGCGCCAGGGTGAGCATGAGCTGATGCCCCGGCGTCTCGTCGACGAAGTCGGCCCGGAAGCGGCTGAGCCACCCCCGGATGGTCTCGTGGTGGCCGGCCTGGAGGTAGTCCCGCAGGTGCGCCGTCAGCAGCTCGAACGCCTTCTCGTCGTGCCCGGCCTCGAGCAGGTGGTCGATGGCCAGGCCGGGCTCCCCGTGGCGGGCGAACCAGGCCGCGGCCCGCTCGTGGCAGGCCAGTTCGAGGTCGGGCCGGGTCACGCGCAGCTCCCGGCGCAGGAGCTGGCCGAAGAGGTGGTGGTAGCGGTACCACTCGCGGCTGTCGTCCAGCGCCACCAGGAACAGGTTCTCGCCCTCGATGCGGCGGAGCAGCGCGGCGGCGTCCGGGCTGCAGGTCACCGCCTCGCACAGGTCGGCCCGCATCCGTTCGAGGACCGAGGTGGCGAGCAGGAAGTCGCGCACGTCGTCGGGCTGGCGGACCAGCACCTCGTCGAGCAGGAAGTCGGCCACGTGGCGGTCGCTGCCCGTGAACCGGTCGACG
>DASSGC010000581.1:0-2074 GCA_035693765.1 Acidimicrobiales bacterium | reverse complement strand
GGCAAGGAGGTCGTGGTGGACACGCCGAAGGGTGGCCCGTTCGGGTTGGTCAGTCACCGGCTGGGGGCGTTGCCGCTGATCAACCACTTTCTGGACCGCGTCGGGCTGGATGGGCTGTTGGCGCGGTGGTTGCCGGCGCCGGATCGGCGGTTCCGGCTGGATCCGGCGGTGGCGATCCGGCTGGTCATCATCAACCTGCTGGTCGGGCGGGCGCCGTTGTACGGGCTGGCCGAGTGGGCGGCACCGTACGTGCCGGGGCTGCTGGGTCTGCCGGGCGGGGACACGGCGTGGCTCAACGACGATCGGGTCGGGCGGGCGCTTTCCACGCTGTTCCACGCGGATCGGGCCAGTCTGCTCACCGAGCTGATCGTCGGCGTGGTCGCCGAGTTTCATGTGGACACCTCGGAGATGCACAACGACTCCACCTCGGTGAGCGTGCACGGCGAATACCAGACTGCCGACGGCGCCCCGCGTGGTGGCAAGCCGACGCCGGCGGTGACGTTCGGGCATTCCAAGGACCACCGGCCGGATCTGAAGCAGCTGGTGTGGATCCTGACCGTGTCCTCCGACGGGGCGGTGCCGATGGCGTACCGGCTCGCCGACGGTGACACCTCTGACGATCCGACCCACGTGCCGACCTGGGACGGGCTGGTCGGCGTGCTTGACCGGCGGGACTTCCTGTACGTGGCCGACTCCAAGCTGTGCTCCGGCACCGCGATGCGTCACATCGACAGCAACGGGGGCCGGTTCGTGACCGTCATGCCCCGCACCCGGGGTGAGGACAAGTGGTTCCGCGACTGGATCCAGACCAACCAGCCACAGTGGACAAATGCGGTCCGGCTGCCCGGTGAGCGGATCGGTGATCTGGACCGGGTGTACTCCACGTTCCCGGCGCCGCTGCCCTCGGCCGAGGGTTACCGCATCATCTGGGTCCACTCCACCGCCAAGGCCGCCCGCGACAGCGCTGCCCGGCAGTCCCGCATCGAGGCCGGCGCCGCCGCGATCGACGCGCTGAACAGCAAGCTCGCCGGTCCCAAGAGCCGGCTCAAGACCCGCCCGGCCGTCGAAGCCGCCGCTGCCGCGGCGCTGGCCGACACCGGCGCGGCACGGTGGCTCGACATCACGATCACCGAGACCGTCGAGGAAACCTTCCGGCAGGAGAACCGCGGCCGGCCCGGCGCCAACACCCGCTTCCGGCGCACCACCCGCACCCGGTACACGATCAGCTACCAGGCCCGCGACGATGTGGTCGCCTACGACGCCGCCAGCGACGGCTGCTTCCCCCTCATCACCAACGACAGGCACCTATCCGATGGGCAAGTGCTTGGCGCATACCGCTACCAGCCCAACCTCGAACGCCGCCACCACCTGCTCAAGTCCGTCCAGAACGCCGACCCGCTGTGGCTACGCGACCCCGCCCGCATCGAAGCGATCTTCTGCTGCCAGTTCCTCGCCCTGCTGCTCGGCGCGCTCATCGAACGCGAGATCCGCACCGCGATGCGCCACGCCAACACCGCCGACATCCCGCTCTACCCGGAACTACGCGCCTGCCCCGCGCCCTCGGCCGAACGGATCCTCTCCGTCTTCGCCGACCTCACCCGCCACGAACTGCACCGCCACGGCCGTCTCGTGCAGACCTTCGAAGCCGAGCTCAGCCCTCTGCAGCAGCAGATCCTCGACCTGCTCGGCATCCCAACCACCGCCTACGCCGCGAGTTGAGCGGGCGCCGAGTGGGGGGCCATATCGTGTCTCAGACGTGCGGAACGTCAGGTCCTCGACGCCGGGCTCGCGGTATCCACGAAGGTTCACGCCATCTCCGTGGCGCAGGCCGCAGCCCGCGCGGGTGCCCGCGAACTCGACGTCGCCGCCCTGCGCACCAGCGGCGTCGTGCGCATCGACCCGGTCAAGGCCCGCGCCGCCGCCCAGGACTGGCTCAAACGCGCCCGCATCGAAGCGATCTTCTGCTGCCAGTTCCTCGCCCTACTCGTCGGCGCACTCATCGAACGCCAGATCCGCACCGCCATGCACGAAGCCAGCCAGAAGGACATCCGCTCTATCCCGAACTGCGCGCATG
>DASSGC010000580.1:0-12417 GCA_035693765.1 Acidimicrobiales bacterium | reverse complement strand
GCGATGATCGTGGCGAACAACGTGGCCGGCGCACCGATCGACATGGGTGGGACGGACCCCAGCATCATGATCCCGTCGGTGATGATCTCGCAGGCCGACGGGAACACCATCAAGGCGGGCCTGCCCGCGACCGCCACGGTCAGCAGCAACCCGCAGCCTCCGGTCCGTTCCTGCCACGACACCGGCGTGATCCTCGGCGACGCCATGCTGGCGGGCTGCGCCGGCGGGAACGGGTTCTCGGTTTGGAGTCTCGACCCGGCAGACGGCGGTTCGCTGGCGGATCCGGCGATCCTCTACTCGCGTTCGGTCCCCGGTGTCTCGATCGGCCACTCCGCCGCGTTCTCGTGGGACGGCGAGGTCCTCGTCTTCGGGCACGAGCCCGGCGGCGGCGGGCAGGCACAGTGCCAGGCCACCAGCCCCGAAGTGAACAGGACCATGTTCTTCTTCGAGTCGAGGACGGGAGTCGAGGTCGGTCGCCACGTGCTGCCGCGTCCGCAGACGGCCACCGAGAACTGCACCATCCACAACTACAACGTGGTGCCCACGGCGATGGGGCGCGTGCTCGTCCACGGCAGCTACCAGTCCGGGATCGGGGTGGTCGACTTCACCGATCCGGCGCACGCGACGGAGATCGCCTTCGCTGACCCCGCGCCGCTCTCTGAGACCACCCTCATCACCGGCGGCGACTGGTCGAGCTACTGGTACGACGGCTTCATCTACGAGTCCGACATCCGGCGAGGCCTGCTCGACTGGAAGCTGAGTGACCCGGCGGTGGCCGGCGCGATCAAGCTCGGCCACCTGAACCCACAGACACAGGAGACGACGCTCCCGCTCCAGTCCCGCTGACCAACCCTTCGACCCCGAACCCGCCCGGCCGACGACAGCCGGGATGACGACGAATCGCTCCGCGCAGAGCAACGACGATCACGCGCTAGCCCCTTCGCCCAGGGCAGCGGGCTTGGTCGTGACGGGAGAAGAGGGCGGCCTTCGGCCGCCCGCTTCCCCGCGGTACGTCGCCGTCATCGGCGACTCGCCTGGTCGAGTTGACTTCGCTCGGACTCGTGTCGGGCCGGGCGTGGACGCCGCGGTCAGCAAGGAGCGGGCCGATCGGACGCACCGAACGAGCGTCGGGGCGCTCACCCCGGGGCCGGCGCTGGTCCTGCCGGACGGAGAGGGCGCGGCGGTGCGCGCGGACCGGCGCGCGGCCGGGTGAGGTTGCCGGCGTGGCGAGCAGATCGATCGGAGCGGCAGCACCATGCTGGTGGCACTGGTCAACACGGTGTCGAGCAGCAGGGCCAGCACACCCCAGCTCGACCTGGACCGACACCGCGAGGGCGGCGTCGGCGACGAGCGCCGCCGTCCCCGGGTGGAACACCCCGGCGTCGGAACACAGCCACGGCGACTGCCGGCACGGCGAACGTGGCCGCCGCAGGCCGGACCGTCATCGGAACCAGCCCGAACAGATGGTGGATCGGCCGCACGCGGCAGGCTCCCGCAGGAGGCCGTGGGCCGCGTAGCGCTCAAGGACCGGCCTCTTCGCGACCTCATCGGTCGCTAGCAGCGCGCTCTAGCTGACTCGGCGGCGTTGACCAGGGCCGACGTGACCGGTCAAGTGGGCAGGCGCGGGGCAGTCGACTCGGTGGAGGTCCGCGTTTTTCCCAAGGTGAGGGTCGCGGGTTCGAATCCCGTCGTCCGCTCCAGAACGTGCAGGTCAGCGGCCCCGAATGGGGGCCGCTGCTGCATTTTCTGCCCACGTGTTCGGGCGGGTGGACATGGAGGCCCGTGTTCCTCATCAACGTGCCGATCGGCGCCTGCATGCTCATCGCGACTCCGCGACACCTCGGCAAATCGCGTGGCGTCTCGCCTCGCCGCCCGGACCCACCCGGCGTCGTCATCCTCTCCACCACCGCGCTGCTGTTGATGGTGCCGCTCGTGTCGCCGTGACGGCCAGCTCAGAAGCCCGTGCCGTACTACTTGGCCAGGTCGGCCACCAGGTGTTGGTCGCCGCGTGCGAACCAGGCCGACGGCGGTACATCGAGCCAACCGTTCTCGGTTATCAGCTGGTGAACGGCGTCACGCAGCACCAACAGCCCCGAGTGCCGAAGGTCGCGGCGGTGGGTCATGATCCAGGGGTAGATCGGAGACGGGTGGACCAGGGGCACGACGGTTGTGCCCGGTATGACCGGCAGGTCGAGCATCGTCAGAAGCGGCCATCCGGTCTCGCGAACATGTCGTGCCACATCGTCGGCCGCCGCGGCAGCGATGGCGCTCATGCCCGGATGGTGGTCGGGCGACGGCGTTCCTCCGAAGTGTTCGACGAGCTCGGTTGCCAGCTCCACCCACTCGGCGGCATCGACGTTCCCGGCACTGGTGTCGATCGTCGACCCTTTGATGGCGGCGGTCTCGATGGCGGGTTCCGACGCGTAGGGATGGTCATCGGGCACCAGCAGGCCGAGCGGCTCCAGCCGAACGGGGCGTCGGGAGAAAGTCTGCTTCACGTCGGTCCGCACCGACCCTGGGCGGCCGAATGCGACGTCGACGCGACCGGAGAGCATGGCGTTGAATGCGGCCGCGTGACCACCGTGGAATCGGGCCGACATGTGCTCATCGGCCAGGCGCGCCCGATCGAAGACCTGCGCGGCGGTCGAACCGTAACGGATGACGTCGACGATGAGGTCTCGATGGTCTCCACCTGTCGCCTCGACGATCTCGTCGACAAGGGCGAGCACTTGACGAGCCCGCGGGAGGAGGCGCTCCCCGTCCGGCGTCAGGTCGACCCGTCGCGTCGTCCGGTCGAAGAGGCGGAGCCCGAGCTCGTGCTCGAACCGGGCGATCTCGCGGCTGAGGACCTGCTGGGCTACGAACAGCCCGGCGGCGGCGCGCCCGAAGTGGAGCTCCTCGGCCACGGCGACGAAGTAGCGCAGGCTCCGCAGATCGATGGGCGGACATTAACACCCGGGCGGTGTCAAACGACCAGCAATGAGTGTTGGACCTCGGCTTTCACGACGCGGACGATGCCGGCATGGATGTACTCACCTGCTCCCCGGACCCGGCGGGACGCGATCGTGGGAGGACCCGATGGACCTGACCCTGGTCTTCGCAGCGGTGACCGGGCTCGATCGGATGCGCGAGCAGTTCGACGACGCAACCCCTCGACAGCAACACACCCGACGCCGGCCGGCGACCCAAGGACACCCCCGCCGGCGCCTCTGGCGCCGTGGCCTCCGAACGGCCACCGACGGGGCGCCCACCGACGCCGATCGCCGCACCGCCGTGCCTTCGTGGCCAACGGCCGCCCAGCGGTCGTGATCGACTCATTCACCGAAAGGAGCAGTAGACAGTGCCTCGCATAGACCGTATCGAGGGCCGCGTCATGCCGGTCAACTCCTACCTCATCCACGGGCCAGACGGCGTCGTCATCGTCGACGGCATGCTCACCGTCTCCGACGCGACGTCAGTCCGCCAAGCCGTGGCGACGGGCGGGGGTGCCATCGCGGGCGTCGTGGTGACCCACCCGCACCCGGACCACTATGCCGGCCTTGGACATCTCGTCGGCCGCGACGACCTGCCGGTCATCGCTACCCGGGCAGTCGATGCGATCATCCGCCGCGACGACGAGGTGAAGAACGCCATCGTCGGACCGATGATGGGCGCCGAGTGGCCGGCGACGCGGCCCTTTCCCAACCAGGTCGTGGAGGACGGGGCCCAGATCACCTTGGGCGGCCTAACCCTCACCGCCGAGGAGCTCGGGCCCGGGGAATCTGACCTTGACACCCTGTGGTGGCTGGACGCCAAGACTGTGTTCGCCGGCGACGTCGTCTACAACGGAATGCACGCGTATCTCGCCGACGGACGGTGGGCTGATTGGCTGGAGACGCTGCAACGGCTCGAGGCGCGCCTTCCCGATGACGTGACCCTCTACATCGGCCACGGAGCGCCGGGCGGCAAGGAGCTGCTCGCCGGGCAACGCCGTTACATCGAGACGTTCGTCGCGGCAGTCGACGAGCACGCGGATGCCCTCCTGAACGGGGCCGATCATGCCCCCGTCGTCTCGGCCATGACGTCGGTGGTACCCAGCGACGACCTGCTGTTCCTGATGGAACTGAGCATCGAACCGGTGCTCGCGGCCCTGCGTGGCGCCGGCTCGTAGGTGGACCCTGATGACAGGGCCGAGTAGCCGTCGTACGGGCCGCAGGGTCCCGCCGTGGTTGATCACAGTCGCCCGCAACCGTGGCCTCGACTGATGCCTGCGGTGGACTCCCCGGCTCCGGGCGGACTCACGATCGAGGAACTAGAGATCGTGGTCGGTCGACTTCTGTCAAACCCGAACGCCGTGGGGATCGACATCTGCGTGTTCGACCCTGACCTCGACCTCACCGGTGGATATGCGAGGAAGCTGGCCGTCGCTCTGAACGCGGTGCTGTGTGGGCTGTAGGGCCCGACTGCACTGACATGGCGAGCGAGCCAGTCCGAGCGGTATCCCGGGCACAGGCGGCGCGGAGACCGTGGTAGCGGTCGGGCTGACACCAACCGATTACGGGGCTGATCTGGGTTGACACACGCGACGACGGGGGCGTCGAGCAGCCTGAGACCCCTGGGCGCAGTTCCTTGCTCGCCTCGATGAACAACCCTGATCTGCAACCTGGCGCTCGCTCCTCCACCCCTTCGGTCGCGGAATGACACCCGGTACATCGTTCGATGTCGCCGCGCCACCCGTGGCCGGGTTGGGCGAGTCGAGGCGCAGGGCCTCCTTGGCGGCCCAGTCGAGCGCCTGGATCGTGAGGTCGCGGTGCTTGGGGCGCATGCAGTCGAGGGCGGTGCCGCCTTCGGGTGGGACCGAGGCGGCGGTCAGGACGATCGACGAGATCCGGGGGGTCCCAGCCGATCGATGACGCCGGGGACGAACAGGCCGCCGGATGAGTGGGCGACGAGGACGATGCGGGTGGGGCCGGCGGCGTCGATGTCGGCGGCGAGGGAGCGGGCGGCCTGGTCGACGGTCAGGGTGCCGAGGTCGGCTGGTCGGTCCTCGCGGCCGGGGACGTTCACGGCCAGCGATCCGGCGACGCGGTCGCGCACCAGGTCCCAGCATCGGGCGCTGGTGGCGCCGCCGTGGATGAAGACGGCGGTCGGTCGGTCGTCGATGGTGTCCACCTCCCTTTGGCTCTAGACCATACACACTCTGTAGGCGTATGGTCGACGGCTGTGCGGACGCATGGGTGGGGTGGGCTGGTGCCGGCTGACGATGTCGAGGCTCGGACGCGGATCGTCGATGCGGCGCGGGCGATCGTGCGGGCGACGGGGGTGGCGCCGACGGTCGCGGAGGTCGCCGATGCGCTGTCGATCACGCGGCAGACCGTGTACCGGTACTACCCGAGCGCCGAGGGTCTGCTGTTGGCGGCGGCGTCGGAGGGGTTGGCGTCGTTCCTCGACGACATCGCGGCCCGGATGGCGATCTCGAGCGATCCGGCTGAGGTGGTGGTGGAGGCGATCGCGTTCACCGTCGAGGAGATCGAGCGGCGGAGCGAGGTGGCGCTGGTGCTGGCCCCGGCGCGTGGGCTCGGGTCCCGGGAGCTGACCTCGGTCGCGGCCGTCGAGATCGGTCGGTCGTTGCTCGAAGGCACGCGGGTGGACTGGCGGGCGGCGGGCTACGAGGACGGTGTCGAGCTGGAGGGCCTGGTGCGGCACATGTTGCGGATGCTGCAGTCGTTCGTCGTCGAGCCCGGTTCACCGCCGTTGCGCGACGAGGCCCTGCGGGCGTACCTGCGGCGCTGGGTCGGGCCGGCCGTCGCCCTCGGGGGAGGTGGCGGCTGATGGACACCTGCACCGACGACTTCCTGCGGCTCACCGCCCCCGTGGGCGGCATCGACTGCACCAACAGTGGGCCGGTCTCGATCCACAACCCGGCCGGGCTCGACAACGGGACCATGCCGGCGATCGAGCTGCTGCTGGTCGTCGGGGCCATCGCCGGGCTGGTCCACGCGCGGCGGCAGCGGGGCCGGAGCGGGGACGCGTCGGGCCTGGTGGTGTGGTGGTCGGGGATCGTGTGCCTGCTGCTGATCGAGCCGGTGGCCTACTTCCCGCAGTGGTTCGGCGTCCAGGAGCACATGGGCCTGACGTTCGTGCACAACCAGTTCTCGGTCCAGTTCCTCTTCAACCGGCTGCCCCTGTACATCGTGGCCATGTACCCGGCCTTCGCCTACGTGTCGTATGCGCTGGTCGACCGGGCCGGGGTGCTCCGCCGGCATGGTCCGGTGGTCGGGGCGACGTGCGTGGCGTTCGTGTTCCACTGTTCCTACGAGGTGATCGACCACGTCGGCCCGCAGCTGGGCTGGTGGCTCTGGAACAACGATGCTCCGACGGGAGCGCCGCGGCTCGGCGTCGTTCCCTACGTCAACCTGGCGGCCTTCAGCCTCGCCATCCCCTTCGGGATCGCGTTGTTGACGCTGGTGACCGCCCGCGGGTCGAGTGGCGTGCTGCGGCGGGTGGTGCTCGTCTCGGTGGGGACGTTGCCGATCCTGTTCGTGTCGTCGATCCCGACGACCGTGCTCGACCTCGCCGGCATGACCACGTCGACGGCCCGCATCGTCGGCACGTGGCTCCTGGTGATCGCCGCCGGCGCCGTCACTGCCTGGGCGCTGGTCGGCGCGGCTCGGCATGGGACCCCGACGACGGATCCGGCGGCGTCCGGCCGGTTCGTCGTCGTGGCGGCAGCCGCGTATCTGCTGGTCTCGGCCGGCGTGTGGCTGCATGCCGCGGGTGACTACCGCGAGGCGTCGGAGCGGTTGTCGCCCGGTGACTTCGCCACGGTGGGGGCCTGGTATTCGGCGCTCTGTGCCGGGCTGTGCGTCGTCCTCGTCGTGCTCGGCGAGCGAGCCGCCGCCGCTCGGGCCGATGGAGGGGAGGCCGGATCGTCCGTGCCGAGCACTGGAGCGGTGCCGGCATGACCGATCTGCAGGTGCGGAAGCTGTCGTTCTCGTTCGACGAGCGCACGCCGTTCCAGTGGAACCCCGCCAACCCCGCGTTCGGGGTGTCGTTCAACGGCTTCACGTTCATCGCCCCGGCGTTCGAGCGCTACATGGTCGCTGCCACGCGCATGGCGATGAAGGAGATCACCGACGACGGGGTCCGGGCCGAGGCCGACGCCTTCCTGCGCCAGGAGGCGCTCCACGCCCGGGCCCATCGCAACCACGTCGCCGCGCTCACCCGCCAACATCCCGGCCTGGCCCGCATCAGCCGGGAGCTGGACCGGCGGTTCGATGCGCTGCTGGCGACCCGGACGTTGCCCTACCACCTCGCCTACGCCGCCGACATCGAGGCCACCTTCACCCCGATGTTCGATCTCATGCTGCGGCACAAGGCGCATCTCTTCGACAACGGCGACCCGGACGTCGCGCCGCTGTTCCTGTGGCACCTCGTCGAGGAGATCGAGCACCGCAGCTCGGCCCAGATGATCTACGACGCCGTGGTGCCGAGCCCGTGGTACCGGCTGCGGGTCGCCCCGGAGGTGTTCCGGCACCTGCTCGGCTGCTTCAACGTGGCCGTCCGGGGGTTCGACGCCCACGTCCCGCGCTCGGTCCGGCTCGTCGATGCCGCCGACCTCGTCGTCAGCCCCGGCCAGGTCGCCCGGGCGCTGGCGCAACGACTGCGGTCTGGCGGCGCGCCCGCGGCGCCCAACCCGTTGGCGTCGGTCTCGTGGCGCGAGACGGCGTCGCTCGTCCATCGCCTGGCCCGCTCGCAGCGGCCCGGTCACTCGCCTGCGGGGGAGCGGACCCCGCCGTTCGCCGACGAGTGGTTCGCGGCGTACGACCGTGGCCACGACGTCGTGCATTGGTACGACGCCCCAGCTGAGGGAGGACCATGACCATCACCAGCCAGCCGCCGACCGGCTCGCCGCGGCTCCTCGACGAGGACCTCACCCGCCGGGCGCTGCACCTCGTCACCACCGGCACCACCGACATGGCGCCCGACGTGCTGCGGGTCCCTCTCGGCTACTACCGGGACCCCGAGGTGCTCCGGCGGGAGCGGGCCGAGATCCTCGAGGTCACGCCGCTCGCGCTGGCGCCGAGCGCGCAGGTCGGTGCGCCGCACGACTTCCTCGTCCGCGAGGTGCTCGGCCGGTCGGTGCTCGTCAGCCGCGGCGCCGACGGCGTCGCCCGGGCCTTCCTCAACTACTGCCGCCACCGTGGGGCCCGCCCGGCGCAGGGCTGCGGCAACGCCCGTCGCTTCAGCTGCCCGTACCACGCGTGGACCTACGACAGCGCCGGCCGGCTCGTCGGCCTCCCGGGCCAGGAGGGCTTCGCCGGCGTCGATCCCGCCGAGCACGGCCTCGTCGAGCTGCCGAGCGAGGAGCGCCACGGGTTCTTATGGGGCGTGCTCACCGCCGGCGCCCCCATCGACGTCGCCGCCCACCTCGGCCCGCTCGACGCCGAGCTCGCCGCCTGGGGCTACCAGCACTACGGCTACCTGACCGAGCGCGAGTTCACCTCGGCGGTCAACTGGAAGAACGCCCTCGAGGCGTTCGCCGAGGGCTACCACTTCCCCTACGTCCACGGCTCCAGCGTCATCGGCCAGAACACCGCTGCCAACACCTCCACCCACGACGCCTTCGGCCGGCACCACCGCCTGGGCTTCCCGTTCAACTGGATCACCGCGCTCGCCGACGACGACCCCGGTGTCGACCGCGACCCCAGGGTGAACATGGGCGTCATCTACTGGGTCCACCCCAACCTGGTGCTGGCCAACAGCCCCGTGGGGGTCGAGATCATCGACATCCTCCCCGCCGACGACCCCGTCAGCTGCGTCGTGCGCCACGGCTGGATGGGCGCCATCCCCGCCACCGACGACGATGCCCGGGCCGGCTACGAGGCCGTCTACGAGCAGGTCCACGCCGCCGTGCGCGACGAGGACTTCACCATGCTCCCCAGCTGCGGCGACGGCGTCCGCCACGCCCAGCACGACCACATGCTCATCGGCCGCAACGAGATCGGCGTCCAACACCTCGTCCGCACCCTCGCCACCGACCTCGGCATCGCCCTGTCCAACGACGAACCCGTGGTCGCCCCTTGAAGCTGCAGAGCGACCGGGGGGAGCCGTTTGGAGCGAGCTGACCCCGATCGCAGGAGGAAACGAAGCATGACCACCCAGCCACTCATCGAGGCCGTCCACCGGGGCGCCGTCGACCTGCCCTTCGTCGAGGTCGGTGGCGGCAACAAGCTCAAGGTCATCAAGGTCGACGTCACCCAAGAGCTCTGGATCGTCGAGAACATCTTCCAGGCGGGCTACGCCGTCCCGACCCACCGCCACACCGGGCTCGTCTACGCCTACACGGTGCGGGGTGCCTGGCGGTACCGCGAGTACGACTACGTCAACCGGGCCGGATCGTTCCTGTACGAGCCGCCCGGATCGGTGCACACCCTCGAGTGCATCGAGGACGACACCCAGGTCTGGTTCCAGATGCACGGCGTCAACCTGAACCTCGACGCCGACGGCGACATCGAGAGCGTCTTCGACGGGACCGGCACCCTCGAGGCCTACTACGCGCTCGCCGAAGCCGAAGGGTTCGGCCGACCCCCTGTGCTCGTCAGCTGATGGTGTCGCTCACCGACCCCGACCCCGACCTCTTCGTCGGACCGCCCCTGCACGCCGGGACGGTGCCGGGTCAGCGGTAGTAGATGTCGAGGGTGGTGGTGCGGCCGTCGGGGGCGAGGCGGAAGACGTCGAGGGCGTGCACGCCGGGGCCGTCGGGGTCGAGGGGGCTGCTGGCGGTGATCTCGGCCATGACCACTGAGCCGTCCACGAGCACTGCGCCGCAGGTGAGGACGGCCTGGCCGGCGAGCACGACGTCGCGGTAGAAGGTGCCGATCTCGGTGCCGGTGAAGGTTCCCGCTGGGTGGTTGAGCACCGCGTCGTCGGAGAAGCAGCCCATCAGCGCGGCGTGGTCGCCGGCGTTGATGGCCTCGATGTAGGCGTCGACGATGGGGTGGGTGGTGGTCATGTCGTCGCCTTCCGGAGGTGGACGGGGGCGTGGCGGAAGCCGGCGTGCTTGTTCGAGCGGGTGCGCTCGGCCGGGCCCGCGGGTGCGGGGCGGGCGACGCGGTCGAGCAGCCCGTCGAAGACGAGGGCGATCTCGAGGCGGGCGAGGTTGGCGCCCAGGCAGTAGTGGCTGCCGATCCCGAAGCTCAGGTGGGGGTTGGGGCTGCGGCGGATGTCGAAGGCGAACGGGTCGGTGAACGCCCGCTCGTCGAAGTTGGCCGCCTGCCACCACAGCACGACCTTGTCGCCGGGCCGGATGACCTGGCCGTGGCGCTCGACCTCACGGGTGGCGGTCCGCCGGTTGTAGATCGTGGACGAGGCCCAGCGCAGCATCTCCTCCACCGCCCCGGGGAGCAGCGAGCGGTCGGCCCGGAGGGCGTCCCAGTCGTCGGGCCGGTCCATCAGGGCGAGCATGCCGGCGGTGATCGAGTTCCGGGTGGTCTCGCTGCCGGCGGCCACCAGCAGGTGGAAGAACATCTGCTGCTCGAGCTCGGTCATCGGCCCGCCGGGCTCGGCGCCCTCGGGCAGCTCGGCCGTGGCGACGATCGACAGGATGTCGTCGACCGGGCAGCGCCGCTTCTCGTCGAGGAGGCGCACCGAGTAGGCCGACATCGCCGCGCCGGCGGCCTGGCTCTTCTCCGACGTCTGGCCCGGGTCGTGGTCGTCGTAGTCGAGCGTGGCGTCGGCCCAGTCGAGCAGGAAGTGGCGGTCGTCCTGGGGCACGCCGAGCAACGACGCGATCGCCTGGAGCGGCAGCTCGGCCGCGACGTCGACGAGGAAGTCGCACGTCCCCCGCTCGACCGCGGCGTCCAGGATCTCCGCGCACCTCCCGGCCAGCGCCGCCTCGATGGCGCGGAGCTGCCTGGGGCTCACCGACGGCGTGACCAGGCGCCGGATGTGGTGGTGCCGGGGGTCGTCCTGCATGTTGAACAGCACGCCCGCTGCGAGACCGGTGGGGAGGTCCTCGATGAGCGTGCCCCCGCCGTCCCGGCCGCCGCCCCCGGCCGACGAGAACAGCTCGGGCTGCTTCGCCGCCCACGCCACGTCCTCGTGCCGGGTCAGACACCAGAACCCCTCGCCGTCGGGGGTCTTGGGTGTGGGTTCGTGCCAGAAGACCGGCGCGTCGTCGCGCAGGCGTCGGTAGACGTCGTGCGGCGGTCCGTCCGTGAACCGGTCGGGGTCGGTCAGGTCGATGTGGTCAGCGCTGCGCACGGACGGCCCCCTCTGGACGAGCGTGTTCCCTCGGCCGAGATGATTATGCCATCATAAGCAAATCATGGCCGCTGAAGGGCGCCCGAGCCACACGATGATCGTGCTGCGACTCGGGAAGCTGATCGCGATGGCGCTCGCCCGGCACGACCTCACCGAGAACCAGTTCCGTGCCCTTGGCTTCATCGACGAGGGGGATCCGGACCTCACCGAGATGAGCACCCGACTGGTCACGAAGCGGCCCAACCTCACGACCTTGATCGACGGTCTCGTCGCCCGGGGGCTCGTCGAACGGCGCCGGAGCGAGCTCGATCGCCGTCGTGTCGACCTCACGCTCACCGAAGCGGGCCAGGCGTTGTTCGTGGCCGCCACCAACGAAGCCGACGCCGCCCTCGCGGCCATGGCCCGCCTCGCCGACGGCGATCCCCGGGCACGGCTCGACGCACTCTCGACCTGGGGCGACGTGGTCGAAGAGGGCGCCGCCCTCCTCCGGACTGCCCTGTCCGCGCAGCCGGTGGCGGACAAGGGGTCTGCCCGTGACCTTCACCCCTGCACCGACATCGACGAGGGAACCTCCGATGGGAAGACTTGAAGACAAGACAGCGATCATCACTGGAGCGGCGGGAGGGCTCGGCGCGGCGTACGCCCGGCGGTTCCTCGACGAGGGTGCGAACGTCGTCATCGCCGACATCAGCGATGCCGGCCAGGAGACCGCCGCCGAGCTCGGCAAGAGCCACCCCCAGAAGGCCGTCTTCTGCCAGGCGGACATCACCGACAGCGTCTCCTGCGACCGCGTGGCAACCGTTGCCGTCGATCCCTTTCGGGGGCGACCGGCGCCAGTCGGGTCGCTCCGGCCGAGGTGGCCAGGCGGCGGTCAGGTCGACGCAGTCGGTCGGCTCGCCGCCGTGCTCGACCGCGAACAGGGTGGCCCCGTCACACCCGATCAGGATCGACTCCGGGGTGGCGTCGAACGCGACCCCGTTGCGGGCGGGGGCGAGGAGGTCCCGGTCGAGGACGATCGCCGTGGGACGACCGTCGAGGATCTGAGAGCGGAGCTCCGCCACGGCGCACACCTCGTTGGGTGCACGTCCGATGCTGCCACCAGGCGGTCGCGTCGAACGGGATCGGGTCGCCTGCTCGGGCGACGTCCGGGAGGTGGCGTCGACGAGGTGTTCG
>DASSGC010000579.1:0-5343 GCA_035693765.1 Acidimicrobiales bacterium | reverse complement strand
CAGAGCGAGGGCTTCACGCACCATGCGACGTGGGACTTCAAGCACACGGCGCCCGAGCAGTACCCGCTGCTGCTCCACTTCCCGTACTTCGACCTCTACCGCAAGCAGGTCGTGAAGCAGGCCGACCTGGTGCTGGCGCTCCACCTGCGGGGCGAGGAGTTCACCCGGGAGCAGAAGGACCGCGACTTCTGCTACTACGAGGCGCTCACCGTGCGCGACTCGTCGCTGTCGGCCGCCACCCAGGCGGTCATGGCGGCCGAGCTGGGCTACCTGGAGCTGGCCCACGACTACCTCGCCGAGGCCGCGCTCATGGACCTCGAGGACCGCAACCACAACACCCGCGACGGCCTGCACATGGCCTCGCTGGCCGGGGCGTGGAGCGGCCTGGTCGAGGGCCTCGGCGGCATGCGGGCGCTCGACGGGCGCCTGTCGTTCGCCCCCCGGCTGCCGGCCGGGATCAGCCACCTGGCCTTTCGGGTCTGGTACCGGGGGACCTGCGTCGGCGTGAGCACCGACGGCCGCACGGCCCGCTACCGGCGGAACGAGGGCCCGCCGCTCACCGTGCTGCACCACGGCGAGACCGTCGACCTGGAGGACGAGGAGGTCGAGCGGCCCATCGAGCCGATCGGTCCCCGGCCGCGTCCCCGCCAGCCGCGCGGCCGCGAGCCGGAGCGGCGGGGCCAGGTCTGACCCGCCGCCCGGCACCGGTTCCGGCGGCCGTGTGCGGCGGTCGGGTCAGGTGATGTCGAGCATGCGCTGGAGGGCCACCCGGGCCCACTCGGCGACGTCGGCCTCGACCCGGATCGGGTTCACGACCCGGCCCGCCACCAACTCCTCCAGCACCCAGGCCAGGTGCGGCTCGTCGATGCGGTTCATCGTCGAGCACGGGCACACGAGCGGATCGAGCGACACGACCGTCTTGTCCGGGTGCTCCCGGGCGAGCCGGTTGACGAGGTGGATCTCGGTGCCCACGGCGATCGTCGCACCTGCGGGGGCCTCGGCCAGCGCCCGGATGATGTAGTCGGTCGACCCGACCTGGTCGGCGACGGCCACGGTCTCGTGCGGCACCTCCGGGTGCACGACCACGATGCCGTCGGGGTGCTCGGCCCGGAACGCGGCGATCTGCTCCGGGCGGAACCGCTGGTGGATCGAGCAGTGCCCCCGCCACAGCAGGAAGGTCGACTCCTTGCACGCCCGCTCGCCGAGCCCGCCCATCTCGCGCCGGGGGTCCCACACGGCCATGTCGTCGAGGCCGTAGCCCATGGCGACGCCCGTGTTGCGGCCCAGGTGCTGGTCAGGGAAGAAGAGCACCTGGTCGCCGCGCCCGCCGCCGGCGCCGGGGCCGCCCCCGAGCGCCCAGTCGAGCACCGCCCGGGCGTTGGTCGACGTGCACACGGCGCCGCCGTTGCGGCCGACGAACGCCTTCAGGGCCGCCGAGCTGTTCATGTAGGTGATCGGCACCACCCGGTCGATGTCGACGACGGCCGAGAGCGCCTCCCAGGCCTCCTCGACGTCGTCCTCGTCGGCCATGTCGGCCATCGAGCATCCGGCGTTGAGGTCGGGCAGGATCACGGTCTGGTGGTCGCCGGTCAGGATGTCGGCCGACTCGGCCATGAAGTGCACGCCGCAGAACACGATGTGGTCGGCTTGGGGCCGCTGCTGAGCCAGGACCGACAGCCGGAACGAGTCGCCGCGGGCGTCGGCCCACCGGATGATCTCGTCGCGCTGGTAGTGGTGGCCCAGGATGAAGAGGCGGTCGCCCAGCGTGGCTTTCGCCGCCGCGATGCGGTCGGCGAGGTCGGAGGCGGGCGCCGCGGTGTAGCGCTCGCCGAGCGGGGTCTGGAGCCGAAGCATGATGAGGGTTACCTCCGGAAAGGTGGCCCCGGTTGGCGGACGGTGGGGACAGCCCGGTCGCCTCTCCCACGGGGATGTCGTCCCCGGAACCGATATGCAGCCGGAATGCCGGGCCGGCTTGAACGGCAGTTTACGAACACCACGCGCCGATCTGACAACACGACGGCATCCGGCGGCGGCGGGCACCCTCTACCCTCGATCGCGTGGTGCAACGTCCGCCGGCCGGCACGATCCCCGACACCCCCGGGTCCTACCAGTTCAAGGACCGTGACGGCCGCGTCATCTACGTGGGCAAGGCCCGGTCGTTGCGGTCGCGGCTGTCCAACTACTTCCAGGACCCGCGCCACCTCGCCCCGCGCACCGCCGCCATGGTGGCCACCGCCGAGACCGTCGAGTGGATCCAGGTCCGCAACGAGGTCGAGGCGCTCATGCTCGAGTACAGCCTCATCAAGGCCCACCGGCCCCGGTTCAACGTGCGGCTGATGGACGACAAGAGCTACCCGTTCCTGGCCGTGACGGTGGGCGACGACTGGCCCCGGCCCATGGTCATGCGGGGCCGCAAGCGCAAGGGGGTCCGCTACTTCGGTCCGTACGGCCACGCCTACGCCATCCGCGAGACGCTCGACCTGCTCCTGCGCACGTTCCCGCTCCGCACGTGCAGCGACAACAAGTTCCAGCGCCACGAGCGGCTGGGCAAGCCGTGCCTGCTGTTCCACATCGAGAAGTGCGCCGGCCCGTGCGTCGGGGAGGTCGACCACGAGACCTACGACCGCCTGACCCAGGAGCTGCTCGACTTCCTCGACGGCGACACCGACACGATCGTGCGCCGGCTCGACGACCAGATGCACGCCGCCGCCGACCGGCTGGAGTACGAGCGGGCCGCCCGCGTCCGCGACCGGCTGACCAGCGTCCGCAAGGCCATCGAGCGGCAGCAGATGGTGGCCGAGCGCAACGAGGACCTCGACGTGGTCGGCGTCGCCGAGGACGACCTGGAGGCCGCCGTGCAGGTCTTCTTCGTCCGCCGTGGTCGGGTGGTCGGCCGCAAGGGCTTCGTGGTCGACAAGGTCGAGGACCTGTCGCCCGGCGAGCTGGTCGGCGACGTGCTGGAGGGCCTCTACGACGACCCGCCGCTCGGCGTGCCCAAGACGGTGCTGGTGCCCACCGAGCCCGACGACCCCGAGCTGTACACCGACTGGCTGAGCCTGCTGCGGGGCTCGCGGGTCGACGTCCGGGTGCCGCAGCGGGGCAACAAGCGCGAGCTGCAGGCCACGGTCACCCGCAACGCGTCCGAGGAGTTCACCCGCCACCGGCTACGCCGGGCCAGCGACCACAACGCCCGGGCCAGGGCGCTCAACGAGCTGCAGGACGCCCTCGGGCTGCCCGACGCGCCGCTGCGCATCGAGTGCTACGACATGAGCCACATCCAGGGCACCGACTACGTCGGATCGATGGTGGTGATGGAGGACGGGCTGCCGAAGAAGGCGGACTACCGGCGCTTCAAGGTGAAGTCGGTCCCGGGCAACGACGACTTCGCCGCCATGGAGGAGGTCCTGACCCGCCGCCTGACCGCCTACCTCCAGGAGCGCGGCCAGCCGGCGGGGGAGCGGCCCGGCAGGTTCTCGTACCCGCCCCAGCTCCTGCTGGTCGACGGCGGCAAGGGCCAGCTCAACGTCGCCGTCCGGGTGCTGGAGGCGCTGGGGCTCGACGAGGAGATCCCGGTGGCGTCGCTGGCCAAGCGGTTCGAGGAGGTGTACCTGCCGGGTATGTCCGACCCCGTGCGGGTGGCCCGCGGGTCGGAGGCGCTCTACCTGCTCCAGCGCATCCGCGACGAGGCCCACCGCTTCGCCATCACCTACCACCGGCAGCTCCGTGACAAGCGGATGACCCGTTCGGTGCTCGACGACATCAAGGGCCTGGGCCCCACCCGGCGGAAACGGCTGACCAAGGAGCTGGGCGGTGTGTCCGGCGTGAAGCAGGCGGCGCTCGACGACCTGCTGGCCCTCTCGTGGCTGCCCGACGAGGTGGCGCACGCGGTCTACGACAAGGTCCACGGCTCGCCCGGCCCGCGCGGCAACGGCCGGTCGGCGGTGCGCGACCTCGCCACGCCGAGGGAGCCGGCATGAGCGGCATCGAGCCCGGCGACCTGGCCGGCGTGTGGGAGCAGCACGCGGCGTGGTGGCAGGCCGAGTTCACCGACGGCGCCGACATCGAGTACGAGGAGCAGATCCTGCCCATGGCCGCCCGCCAGCTCGCGGGCGCCGTCCGGGTGCTCGACCTCGGCTGTGGCGAGGGGCAGATCGCCCGGCTGGCCCACGGTGCGGGCGCGCAGGTGGTGGGCATCGACGCGTCGGCCGCGCAGACCGCGGAGGCGGCGCGCCGGGGCGGCGGCCCGGCCTACGGGCGGGCGGCGGCCGGGGCCCTGCCGTTCCGGTCGGGGTCGTTCGACGCCGTGGTGGCGTGCCTCGTGCTGGAGCACGTCGCCGACCTCGACGGGGCCCTCGACGAGGTGGCGCGGGTGCTGCGCCCGGGCGGTCGGTTCGTGCTCTTCGTCAACCACCCGCTGTTCCAGACGCCGAGCAGCGGCTGGATCGACGACCAGGTGGTGGACCCGCCGGAGCAGTACTGGCGCGTGGGGCGATACCTCGACGAGGACGTGACGATGGAGGAGGTCGACACGGGCGTGTGGCTGCCGTTCTTCCACCGCCCGCTGAGCCTGTACGTCAACGCCCTGGCCGACCGGGGCCTCTACCTGGTCCGCATGCTCGAGCCGGCGCCGCCGCCGGGCTTCCTGGCACTGGCGCCCCAGTACGCCCAGGCCGCATCCATCCCCCGGCTGATGGTGCTCCGGGCCGAGCGGCGGTGAGGCCGCGCCGGCACGGGACGCCGCGGCCGGTCCCGGGGCCGGTCTCGGGGCCAGTCTCGGGGGCGCGGCCGTAGGATCGGGGCGAGATGGAGGAGTTCGTCGTCATCACGGGCCTGTCCGGGGCCGGGCGTAGCCTCGCCGCGGACGACCTCGAGGACCTGGGCTGGTTCGTCATCGACAACCTGCCGCCGGGCCTGGTGCCCAAGGTGGTCGAGCTGGCCCAGACGCCGGGCACGTCGATCGGCCGGGTCGCGCTCGTGGTCGGCACCGGCCACTACCAGGACGAGGTCCTCCCGATGCTGTCGTGGCTGCGGTCCACCGCGTCGCGCGTGCGGGTGCTGTTCCTCGACGCCTCGACCGACGCGCTGGTCCGCCGCTACGAGAACACCCGCCGCCGCCACCCGCTGTCGGGCGGGGGCGGGCAGGACAACCTGTCGGCCGCCATCGAGCGCGAGCGCGAGCTGCTCGAGCCGGTGAAGGACGCGGCCGACGTCGTGGTCGACACGAGCGACCTCAACGTCCACGCCCTGCGCCGGCGGGTGAAGGCGCTCTTCGCCGGCGACGTCGACGAGTCGCCGATGCAGGTCACGCTGCTGTCCTTCGGCTACAAGCACGGCCTGCCCCTC
>DASSGC010000578.1:0-4717 GCA_035693765.1 Acidimicrobiales bacterium | reverse complement strand
TCGACCCCGGCGGCATCGGCAAGGGCCTCGCCGCCGACCTGGTGACCGCCGAGCTGATGGCGGCCGGCGCCGCCGGCGCGCTGGTCAACCTCGGCGGCGACCTGCGCGTCCGGGGGGAGCCGCCCGCCGGGGACGTGTGGTCCGTCGCCGTCGCCCACCCCCTCGACCCGGCGCGCGACCTCCTGCACCTCGGCCTCACCGACGGGGCGGTCGCCAGCAGCAGCCGGCTCCGCCGGCGCTGGACCCAGGACGGCCGCGACCGTCACCACCTCATCGACCCCCGCACCGGCGGGCCGGCCGGGAGCCCCCTCCTCGCGGTCACGGTCGTGGCCCTCGACGGGTGGTGGGCCGAGGCCGCGGCCAAGTCCGTCTTCGTCGCGGGCCGCCGCGACCCCGTGCCCGCCGGGACGCTGGTCGCCACCGTGGACGGGGACGGCCACTGCGACCTCAGTCCCGAGCTCGAAGGAGCCGCCGCGTGAGCG
Organism: Acidimicrobiales bacterium; assembly: GCA_035693765.1. Classification (GTDB taxonomy): domain Bacteria; phylum Actinomycetota; class Acidimicrobiia; order Acidimicrobiales; family VFJN01; genus ZC4RG19. The sequence goes on along the minus strand of DASSGC010000578.1, from coordinate 4,235 downwards.
CGAACATGGCCTGGTACGCCGCCCGGTCGGCCGGCATCGTGGCCTGGCTGCTCGTCACCGCGTCGGTCGTCTGGGGGCTGTTCGTGTCGACCCGCGTGCTCGGCGGCCGGCCCACGCCGAAGTGGCTCCTCGACCTGCACCGCTTCCTCGGCGGCCTCGCGGTCACCTTCACCGCCGTGCACCTGGCGGGGCTCGTCGCCGACAACTACGTCCACTTCGGCGCCGCCGACCTGCTGGTGCCGTTCGCGACCGGGTGGAAGCCGGCGGCCGTCGCGCTCGGCATCGTGGCGTTCTGGCTGCTGGCGGCCGTCGAGCTCACCTCGCTGCTCATGCGGCGGCTCCCCCGGCGGTTGTGGCGGGCCGTGCACATGTCGAGCTACGGCCTGTTCTGGTTCGCCACCGTCCACGGCATCTGGGCGGGAACCGACACCGGCAACAGCATCTACACCGGCGCCGTGTCCGTGGCCGTCACGCTGGTCGTGTTCCTGACGATCGTCCGGATGCTCGCCGGCCGCCCCACGCGCCAGGTCCGCCCCTCGCCCCGGCGGCGCACCGCCGACGCCGAGCCCACCGGCGGCGACCCCACCGAACGCATCCCGACCCGCCCGAGCCCCCGCCCCGGCCCCACCGGCGGCGACCCCACCGAACGCATCGGGACCCGCCCGAGCGCCCGGGCACGCCCCACCGGCGGCGACTCCACCCAACGCATCCCGACGCGCCCGAACCCCCGCCCCACCGGCGGCGACCCCACCGAACGCATCCCGACCCGCCCGAGCCCCCGGCCCGGCCCCCGGGCACGCCCGCCCGCGGCGGACCCCGCCCGCCGCCCGGCGGCGGTGCCCGGCGGTGCGTGGTCCGACGCCACGGCCGCCCGGCACCCCCGGGCCGTCACGCGCCCGGCACGTCCCGGTCGATGAGCCGGTAGCCCACCCCGGGCTCGGTCACGAGCCGGGGGCGGGCGGGGTCCTCGGCCAGCTTCTTCCGGAGCTGGCTGGCGTACACCCTGAGGTACTCGCTCTCGGTGCCGTACTCGGGCCCCCACACCTCCTGGAGGATCATCCGGTGGGTCAGGACCTTGCCGGCGTGGCGGGCCAGCACCGCCAGGAAGCCGAACTCCTTCGGGGTCAGGTCGAGGCGCAAACCCCCGACCGTCACGGTGTGGTGCGGCACGTCGATCACGAGGTCGCCGACGGTCAGCACCGGGGACTCGTCCACCGGGCCGGTCCCCGGCCGGTGGTGGCGCAGCGCCACCCGCAGGCGGGCCAGCAGCTCCGGCGTCGAGAACGGCTTGGTGACGTAGTCGTCGGCGCCGTCGTCCAGCGCCCGCACCTTCCGGTCGTCGGCCCCCTCGGCCGTGAGCACGATCACCGGCACGTCCGACCACTCCCGCAGCCGCCGCAGCACCTCGATGCCGTCGACGTCGGGCAGGCCGAGGTCGAGGATGACGGCCGCCGGGTCGTCGACCGCCGCCGCGTCCAGCGCGCGCTGGCCGGTCATCGCCACCCGGGCGCGGTAGCCCCGCGCCGTCAGCGCCGCCGACAGCGCACGGGTGATGGCCGGCTCGTCGTCCACCACCAGCACGAGCAGCCCGTCGCCGGGCGGGGTCACGCGTCCTCCCCCGCGGCCGATCGGGCCACGTGGACGGGCAGGGTGAAGGTGAAGCGGGCGCCGCCGCCCTCGGCCTCGCCCACACCCATGCGTCCCCCGTGGGCCTCCACGATGCCCTTGCAGATGGCCAGGCCGACGCCGGACGACCGGCTGCCGTTGCCGCCGGCGCGGAACGGTTCGAAGATCCAGCCCCGGTCGGCCGGCGCCACGCCCGGCCCGCAGTCGCTCACGGCCACCTCCATCACGTCCCCCCTGTCGCAGGCCTCGATGCGGACGGTGCTGCCCGCGGGCGCATGGCGGGCGGCGTTCTCCAGCAGGTTGGTCACCACCTGGTCGACGAGCACGTAGTCGGCGTCGACGAGCGGCACGAGATCGGGCAGCCGGGTCTCGACCCGCACGTCGCGCAGCAGCCGCGACAGCCGCGCCACCCGGTCGGTGAGCAGCTCGTCCAGGTCGACGGCCTGGATCTCGGGAACCAGGGCGCCGGCCTCGATGCGACTCAGGCTGAGGAGGTTGGCCACCAGGCGGTCGAGCCGCTCGGCCTCGTCGCTGACGACGTCGAGCAGCTCGTGGCGGGTCTGCTCGTCGTAGACGGTGCCGGCCCGCAGGTCGGACGTGATGGCCCGGATGGCCGCCAGCGGGGTGCGCAGGTCGTGGGAGACCGACCGCAGCAGCGCCCGGCGGGTGTCCTCCGCCTGCTGCAGGGCGACCTTCTCCGAGGCGAGCTGCGCCTGGGCGCGCCGCGCCTGCTCCCGCTCCTCCGACAGCGCCAGGATCTCCTGGGCCCGGTGCTCCGCCGCCCGCCGGCGCTCGTTGGCCAGCGCCACCAGCGTCGCCACCGTGAGGGCGACGGCACCGAAGGCGAGCAGGGCCACCACGTCGTCCACGACGTGGACGTCGAGGGTGCCGTAGGGCTCGATGAACACCACGTCCAGCGCGATGGCGGCGACGGCGGCGGTGACGACGCCCGCGAGCCTCCCGCCGATCAGCGCCGCGACCAGCCCCGGGGCGACGAGCACGAGCGCCGGCGTCGCCACCGTGACCGAGCTCCGTGCCGCCAGGAGGGCGACCGTGCAGAGGCCGACCAGCCCCACCCCGGCGATCAGGCCCACCGGCCGCCCGTACTTGTGGCGCGTCACCACCTCGCGAGTGTGCCGCGGCCGGCGCCGGTCGCGGCGCCTGCCGTCAACGGCGCGCGAGGAGCAGCGTGTAGACGGGGTTGAAGATGGCCAGCCGGCCACGGTGCGTCGCCACCATGCCCTCGGCCCGGACGTGCACGCCGAGGTCGAGCCCGCCGACCTCGCGGCGGCCGTTGAACACCAGCGAGAGGGCGCCGGTGCCGTCGTCGACCACGCACTCCAGCAGCAGGCTGCCCTTGGTCGGATCGACCCGCAGGGTGACCACGGTCCCCTCGACCTTCGCCGGCCGGCGCCACTGCGCCTCGCCGATCGGGATGACGCCCGTGCCGGCCGCCGGCGCGGGCCGGTCACCGGCGGGGGCGGGCGATGCGGGCGGGGCGGCGGGTCCGCCGGGCGCGGCGCGCCGGGGGCCGTTGGCGACCGGGTGTGGGGCGGCAGCGGGACCCCCGCCGAAGTGGAAGGGGACCGTCGTGACGTTGGCGTGGGCCAGTTGCGACACGGCCCGCTCGATCGAGTCCGCCGTCCGGTCGTGGAGGATGCGGTGCCACAGCCCCGTGTACTTGCGGTCGGGCAACAGCACGCTCACCTCCGTGTCGCCGTCGGCCAGGTCGCGGGCCACCAGCTCGACCGCGGCACCGGGCAGGCGCCGGTCGGGGCAGGCCACGACGTCGAGCGCCACCCGCGTGATGCCCGCGGCGCCCCACGCAGCGCGCAGCTCCTCGGCCTGCTGGGGGTCGATGGCGAAGTGGACGGCCCGCAGCTCGTCGGGCGTGAGCGTCCGGGCGTACTGGATCGCCCGTGCGGTGGCCATGTCGAGCTTGTCCACGAACACCAGGACCACGTGGCGGCGCAGGATCGGGGCGACCACCGCGGCGGGCACGTCGGACTCGAGCTCGGTCAGCTCGTCCTCGTACTCGCGGTGCACCCGCATGAACAGCAGGACCAGCACCGGCAGGGCGACGACGATGACCCAGGCCCCGTCGGCGAACTTGGTGACGGCGATGATGCCGGCGACGATGAGCGACAGGACAGCGCCGAAGCCGTTGATCACGATCCCCTTGCGCCATCCCGGTTCGTGCTCGCGCAGGTGGTGCCGCGTCATCCCGGCCTGCGACAGCGTGAACCCGGTGAACACGCCGACCGCGTACAGCGGGATCAGCGCTGCAACCTGGGCCCCGGTGATGATCACCAGCACGCCGGCGGCCGCGGCCAGGGCCACGATGCCGTTCGAGTACACGAGCCGGTGCCCGCGCTTGGTCAGCTGGCTGGGCAGGAACCGGTCGCTGGCCTGGAAGCTGGCCAGCCGCGGGAAGTCGGCGAACCCGGTGTTCGCGGCCAGGACCAGGATGAGCAGGGTGCCGACCTGTAGCGAGTAGAACAGCAGGTCGCCCAGCGCGCCATGGCCGTAGACCGCCTCGCCGACCTGGGCGATGACCGTCGGGGTGCCGTCCTCGTAGGGGGCGACCTGGACGTGTGCGGCCAGGAACG
>DASSGC010000577.1:0-8086 GCA_035693765.1 Acidimicrobiales bacterium | reverse complement strand
GAACGCAGCGCATCATTCGGCACCGAACCCCGCACCATGGCCACCCATCGTCGCGCACTCAGCGTGCGAACAGGCGTGGCGCGCCAGGCCGTGGCCGCAGTGCTGTGGGCGAAGGGACGGCGGCGTCCGACGTCGAGCACGGCGACGGGAGCCGCGTCGAGCCCGGATGCGGCCGTCTCGATCGCGGCGGCCATGGCCGCGAGGCCGGCGACATCGCACGTGGCCGGGCAACTGCTCGGGTTGCCCGCAGGTCGCTGCCCCTGCGACCAGGACGAGGCCGGCCCCGTCGAGCCGGGGCCCCGGGCGGCGCGCGGGAAACGGGCCGAAGGTCCCTGCCCCGCGGGCCTGCGGCCGCATAGAACGCAGGGCGGGAAGGGCAGAGGAGGTGACCGGTGTCCCGCACGATCGACTTCCCGGGGAGGGCACGCCATGGCGACGCCGAGCGCGCGTGACCCGGCCGACCGCCGCGACGGCGCCGCCTCGGCGGGGGCCGACGGCGTGCTGCGCATCGTGCTCACCGGCGGGCCCGGCGGTGGGAAGACGACGGCGGCCGACCTCTTCCGCCGGGAGATCGGCGAGCGGGTGGTGATCGTGCCGGAGTCGGCCACCATCCTGTTCGGCGGCGGGTTCCCCCGTGACATGGACCTGTTCGCCCGGGAGGCCACCCAGCGGGCCATCTTCGCGGTGCAGCGGAACCTGGAGGACGTCCAGGCCGCCCGCTACCCCGACCGTGTCCAGCTCTGCGACCGCGGCACCGTCGACGGCGCCGCCTACTGGCCGTCCGGTCCCGCCGACTTCTTCGCCGAGATGGGTAGCAGCCACGGCGCCGAGCTGGCCCGGTACGACGCGGTCATCTTCTTCGAGACGGCGGCCGTCGGGGGCATCGCCATCGAGGGCGGCAACCGCTACCGCACCGAGTCCAACACCGAGGCCATCGACCTCGACACCCGCCTGCGGGCCCTGTGGTCGCCCCACCCGCAGTTCCACCTCGTGCCCCACGACCGCTCGTTCCTGCGGAAGATCACCGCCGGTCTCGCCATCCTCGACGAGATCGTCGCCGGGACATCGGGGTTGCGGCGATGAGGGCCGGGCGCGCGGGACGGTCCGCGCCCGGTCCCGCCGACCGGCCCGACGTGCCGGTGCTGACCTTCCTCGGCGCGGCCGGCACGGTCACCGGCAGCCGCTTCCTCATCGACACCCCGGACGCCCGGGTGCTGGTGGATGCCGGGCTCTTCCAGGGGCTCAAGGCGCTGCGGCTGCGCAACTGGGAGCGCTTCCCCGTCGACCCGTCGGGCCTCGACGCGGTGGTGGTGAGCCACGCCCACATCGACCACGTCGGCTACCTGCCGGTGCTGGTCCGCGACGGCTTCCAGGGCGCGGTGCACGCCACGTCCGGCACCGCCGCCCTGGCCGGGATCGTCCTCCCCGACTCGGGCCACCTCCAGGAGGAGGAGGCGGCCTACGCCAACCGCAAGGGCTTCTCCAAGCACCACCCGGCCGTGGCGCTCTACACCGAGGAGGACGCCCACTGGTCGCTGCGCCAGTTCACGCCGTGCGGCTTCGGCGACGAGGTGGAGATCGCGCCGGGCGTCCACCTGACCCTGCGCCCGGCCGGTCACATCCTCGGCTCCGCGACGGTCACCCTGCGGTTGGCCGGTGCGGGCGACCGGCGCGTCGTCTTCAGCGGCGACCTGGGGCGGCCCGAGCACCCGATCCTCCAGCCGCCGGCGCCGCTCGGCGAGGCCGACGTCGTGGTGGTCGAGTCGACCTACGGCGACGGCCGGCACGACGACCGCGGGGCGATCGAGCGGTTCGCCGACGTCATCTCCCGCACCGCCCGGCGGGGCGGCACGGTGCTGATCCCCGCGTTCGCGGTCGACCGCACCGAGGTGGTCCTGTTCCACCTCCGCCGCCTGCTGGCGGAGGGCGCCATCCCCGAGCTGCCGGTGTACGTGGACTCGCCCATGGCGCTGTCCGCCCTGCGCGTCTACCGCCAGGCGATCGCCCGGGGCGAACCGGAGATCGATCCCGAGCTGGCCCGGCTGGCCGACCCGTTCGACGCCGGCCAGGTCGTCGAGGTGCGCGACGTGGTGGAGTCGAAGGCCCTGGCGGACCTGCGCGTGCCGTCCATCATCGTGTCGGCCTCCGGCATGGCGAGCGGCGGGCGCGTCGTCCACCACCTCGCCCGGCTGGCGCCCAACCACCGCAACGCCGTCGTCCTCGTCGGGTTCCAGGCGCCGGGCACCCGCGGCCGCCTGCTCGCCGACGGTGTCCGGCAGCTCAAGATGCTCGGCCGCTACGTGTCCGTCCGGGCCGAGGTGGTCGACCTCGAGGCGTTCTCGGTCCACGCCGACCAGGCCGAGCTGCTGCACTGGCTCCACACCGCCACGGCCCCGCCGGAGATGGTGTACGTCGTGCACGGCGAACCGGAGCCGGCGGCCGTGCTGCGCGACCTGATCGGGATGCGGGACGGGTGGTCGGCGGTGGTCCCCCGTCACGGGGAGCGCGTGCGCCTCGACTGAACGTTGACGGGGAGCGGCTCAGCCCGCCGGGGCGAAGCCCAGGGGCGCCGATGCCACCGCGCTCCCGGGGATGTCGCCGATGTCCGCAGCGCCGATCACGCAGGCCTCGGCAGGGTCGGCGCAGTCGACCACCCGGCCGAGCGCGGCCACGTAGATCATGCGGGCCACCGGGTAGGCCGGGTCGGTGTGCGCGCCCGCGGCGTCGGTCGAGCCCTGGCGGATGGGTCCGCCGCAGTTGCCCTGGCTGGCGGGACCGCCGGTCAGGACCCCTTGGCACCACGCCACCGATCCGGAGGCGGGGAAGCCGGACAGCGCCACGGAGACGGTCTGGCCGTCCACGAGTCCCGTGCCGGGCGTGACCGTCACCACGCCGGTGCCCACCGCCGTGGGCACCGGCCCGCTCCAGGTGCGGTCGGGGAGGCAGCGCAGCGACGCCGCGCCGACCAGCGCGTACCCGCTGTCGGCGGTGAACGTGGCGCGGGAGAGCACCGCGTAGCCGCGCGACAGGCTGAACCGGGTGTGCCGGGCGGCGATCAACGTCGGGCATTCGGGCCGGCGGAACGAGCCGGAGACGTCCACCGGCGCCGGGCGGTTGGTCGTGGTCCCGTCGCCGACCTGCCCGAAGAAGTTCCCGCCCCAGCACGTCACCGCGCCGCGTCGGCTCAGGGCGCACGTGTGGAAGCCGGCGGTGGCGACCTCCGCGATCCTGGACGTCAGCCCCGTGACGCCGACCGGGGCCGGCTGGACCGAGGTGCTGCCGTCCCCGAGCTGGCCGAAGCCGTTGATGCCCCAGCACGCGACGCCGCCCGCGTGGGTGACCGCGCACGAGTACCCGCCGCCCGTGGACACCGACCGCACCCCGGCCGTCAGCCCCGGCACGTCGGTCGGTGTCCACCGGTCGGTGGTGGTCCCGTCCCCGATCTGCCCCACGTTGTTGATGCCCCAGCACTTGACGCCGCCGCGCGTCGTGACCGCACAGGTGTGCGAGCCGTCGGCGAAGCCGTCGCCGCCCGTGGCCGCCTCCACCATCGCGACGCCCGACCCCAGGCCGGCGACGTCGGTCGGCGTCCACCGGTCGGTGGTGGTCCCGTCGCCGAGCTGCCCGAAGTTGTTCTGGCCCCAGCACGTGACCCCGCCGGCTGCGGTGACGGCGCACGTGTGCCAGATGCCGGCGCTGATGGCGCGCACGCCCGAACCCAGGCCGACGACGTCGACGGGCGTCGCGCTGTCGGTTGTGGTCCCGTCGCCGAGCTGGCCGCGGTGGTTGAGCCCCCAGCACTTCACCGCCCCGCCGTCCAGCAGCGCGCAGGCGTGGAAGACGCCGGCGCTGACGGCCCGGACGCCCGAGCCGAGGCCCACGACGTCGGTCGGCGTCCACCGGTCGGTCGTCGTCCCGTCGCCGAGCTGGCCGCGCAGGTTGTAGCCCCAGCACTTCGCCCGCCCGCCCGCCGTCACCGCGCAGGTGGTGTTCCAGCCGGCGTCCACGCTCTTGGCGTCGTCGCCCAGCCCGACGACGTCGGTCGGCGTCCACCGGTCGGTCGTGGTCCCGTCGCCCAGCGCCCCCCACGCGTTCCCGCCCCAGCACCGGATGCCGCCGGCCGCGGTCAACGCGCACGCGTGCACGTCACCGCCCGTGATCTGCGTCCGCCCGCCGGCGCCCCCGCGGGTGGCCGGCACCGGCGCACCCGGTGCCGCCTCGGCGCCGGGGCCCGTCGCCCCGGCCAGGCTCGCCACGGTGACCAGCAGGGCCGCCAGCAGGGCCCACCAGGGCCGGCGATGGCGGGCTCGCTCCCGGGTGGGGACGGCGACCCCGACACGTGCGGTCATGCTCCGCGACCTCCAGCTCCCCGCTACCGCCCACTCTCCCGCCGCCCGCCCCGCGGATCAAGGGGCCAGCGGCGGCCCCTGCGCTCGGGAGCCGGGCCGGCGCAGGCCTCTACCCCTGGGTGGGATCGTGGCTGCATCGCCGGTCGGTCGAGCTGTCGAGCTGGTGCTCCCGTTCCAAATCGCCACGCGTGGGCCGTGGCGAGCGCCCTGTCCGCTCGGCCTTCTAGCCGGGGACGTCCGGCTGCGACGCCAGCCAGCCGATGCCCGCCGTGGTCTCGTCGTCGACCGGGGTGTAGACCAGCAGGCGTGCCTCCGGGTTGGTGGTGATCGTCAGCGAGGTGACGGTCAGCCGGAGCTCGCCGGCCACCGGGTGGCGGAAGACCTTGCAGGTGGTGTCGGGCTCGGCCACGTCGTGGCCCGCCCACATGGCGGCGAACTCGGGGCTGGCGCTCGCGAGGCGCCGGACGAAGTCGGCCCAGGCCGGCTCGCCCACGTGCCGGCCGAAGGCGCCGCGGAAGGTGGCCACCATGCGGGGCATCTCGGTGTCCCGGTTCACGAACTTGCAGCAGCGGCAGCCGGACGCCGTGAACAGGTGCCACAGCGCGTTGCGCTCGGGTACCGGCGCCTCCACCAGCTGGGGGAACAGCGCGGCGTACGTCCGGTTCCAGGCGAGCAGGTCGTAGCGCCCGTTGTAGACGCAGGCCGGCAGCCGGCCGAGGCCGTCGAGGATCACCTGCACCTCGGGGGCCAGGTCGGGCCCGCCGTCGGGCGCGTCCCGGCCGGGCACCCCGGCCAGGTGGTGCAGGTGGGCACGCTCGGCCCCGTCGAGGCGCAGGGTGCGCGCCACGGCCTCCAGCACCTGGTCGCTGACGTTGATCGGCCGGCCCTGCTCCAGCCACGTGTACCAGGTCACCCCGACGCCCGCGAGCTGTGCCACCTCCTCTCGGCGCAGGCCGGGCGTGCGCCGCCGGACACCGGGGGCGAGGCCGACGTCCCCCGGCGTGAGCCGCTCCCGGCGGCTGCGGAGGAACGCGGCGAGCTCCGCCCGCCGCGTCGTTGCCTCCCCCGCGGGCAGGTCGCCGGCGGGCGGCCGTGCGTCAGTGGTGTCGGTCGCGGTCACGCCGCCCATGCTGAACCCTCACCGGCCGCTCCGCCAGGTGCTGCCACTACCAGGATCGGTAGGCTCCTGGTACCGGTACCGCGCCGGCCGGAGGATCGGGAGCGTGACCGACACCCGACTCGACGCCCCGGCGGCGACCCGGCATCCCCCGCGGGCGCCGTCTCCCTCCGCCCCCGTCGCGACGACCCCGGCGCGGGCGCGACCCGGCCTGGTGCTCGCCGTCGTGCTGGTGGGCCAGTTCATGGCCATCCTCGACGTCGCCATCGTCAACGTGGCGGCGGCCACCATCCGGAGCGACCTCGACACCTCGGGCGCCGCCCTCCAGATGGTCATCGCCGGCTACACCATCGCCTACGCCATGCTGCTCATCACCGGCGCCCGGCTGGGCGGGCGGGAGGGTGCACGCCGCGTCTTCCTCGCGGGCCTCGCCCTGTTCACCGGCGCGTCCCTGGCCTGCGGGCTGGCCACCTCCAGCGGGATGCTGATCGGCTGCCGCTTCGTCCAGGGCGCGGGCGCGGCGCTGATGGTCCCCCAGGTCCTCAGCATCATCCAGCGGAACTTCGACGGCCCGGCCCGGGCCCGGGCCCTCAGCGCCTACGCGGCGGTGATCGCCGGCGGCATCGTCGTCGGCCAGATCGCCGGCGGGGTGCTGGTCGACGCCGACCTGTTCGGCACCGGATGGCGGCCCGTGTTCCTCGTGAACGTGCCCATCGGGGTGGCGCTGCTGCTGGTCGGCCGGTGGCTCCTGCCGCGCGACGAGGGCCGGAGCGACCGCGACCTCGACCTGGCGGGCCTGGTGGTGCTGTCGGCCGCGGTCGTGATGTTCGTGGTCCCGCTGGTGCTCGGCCACGAGCTGGACTGGCCGGCCTGGGGCTGGGCGCTGCTCGCCGCCAGCGGCGCCGCGTTCGCCGGGTTCGTGGTGCTGGAACGCGCCATCGCGCGGCGTGGCGGATCGCCGCTCATCCCCGGGGCGGTGCTGCGGGCTCCGAAGATGGTCCCCGGCGCCCTCGCCATGTTCGCCGCGATGGCGACCTACGGCGGGTTCCTGTTCAGCATGGCGCTGCACCTGCAGTCCGGCCTGGGCGACAGCCCGCTGCGGGCGGGGCTCACGTTCGTGCCCGGGGCCGTGGGCTTCGGCACCGGCAGCCTCACCTGGCAGCGCCTGCCCGCAGCCTGGCAGCGGCGGCTGATACCCGTCGGGTTCGCCGCCGCCGCCGTCGGCTACACCGGCCTCGGTCTCACGATGCGCGACGGCTCCCACGGCGGTGCCGTGCTGGTGGTGTCGCTGGCGGCGACCGGCCTCGGCTTCGGGTACGCCTACAGCCCGATCCTGTCGCTGGTGCTGCGCCACGTGGCGCCGGTGCACGCCCCGGATGCCAGCGGCCTGCTCGTCACCACCGTCCAGCTCGCGCAGGTCGTGGGCGTCGCCGCCTTCGGCACCCTGTTCCTCAGCCTGGCCGACGGCGGGGGCGTCCACCCGACGGCACACGCCCTGGCCGTGACCAGCGCGGCGCTGGTGGCGGCGTGCGTCGTGGCAGGGGCCCTCGGCCTGCGCCTCGCCACCGGGCGGGCGGACGCCGGCTGAGCTGCGGCGGCGGACCTTCGTCGCACGGTGGCGGGCGATCCGGCCGGGTCGCCCGCCACGGCGCGGTCCGGGCCAGGGGCGGGCCCCACTGCCAGGATGGGGCCCGTGCCCCCTGCCGATCGCGTCGGTCGCCCGCTCCCGCAGCCGTTCGAGTGGCTGTTCCGCGACCGGGTCACCGGCGGCATCACCGTCGCCCAGTCCCCGAACGCCGCCCTCGCCGCCTTCCTCGTGGCCGCCGTCGTGCGCTGGGTGGTGTCGCCGGCGGGTGCGGTGCGCACCGCCCTCGACGTGGTCGCCGGGCTCGCGCTCGCCTGGTGGGCGATCGACGAGGTGACGCGCGGCGTCAACCCCTGGCGGCGCCTCCTCGGCGTGTCGGTGCTCGTGGTGATGGCGATCGGCGTGGTCACGCGCTGACCGGGCGGCGCTCGGTCCGGCCGCGGGGGAACGTCTCGGGCGGCCGCGGCGGCGGCCGAGCGCCGGGCGACCGCCGCGTGACCCGCTGCCGCACCGGCCGCGGCGGCAAGACTGGGAGGATGCGCAGCCAGACCGTCACGCTCGACACGGGCACGTCCCCCGCAGTGGTCGACATCACCGCGGCCTGCGCCGACTTCGTGGCGGGGGAGGGCGACGGCCTGCTGCACGTGTTCGTCGAGCACGCCACCGCCGGGCTCGCCCTCATCGAGACGGGGGCCGGCAGCGAGGCCGACCTGCTGGCCTCGCTCGACACCCTGCTGCCCGCCGACGACCGCTGGCGCCACGCCCACGGATCACCCGGCCACGGCCGCTCCCACGTGATGCCCGCGCTCGTGCCCCCGTACGCCTCGCTCCCGGTGATCGGCGGGCGGCTGGCACTCGGCACCTGGCAGAGCGTGTGCCTCGTCGACCTCAACGTCGACAACCGGCGGCGCACGGTGCGGCTGTCGTTCCTGGCGGGCTGATCCGCCTCACGTCACGCGTCGCCGCCACCCGGTGAGCCGCCGCGCGCCCGGCGGCTACCGTCACGGGGATGCGCTGGGGAGCCGCCGGCACCGC
>DASSGC010000576.1:0-3932 GCA_035693765.1 Acidimicrobiales bacterium | reverse complement strand
GGGACGAGGCGCCGCTCTACCGCAACGACGAGCACGACTTCTGGGCGCTCAGCCGATGGGAGGACGTGGAGCCGGCCCTGGTCGACTGGCCCACCTACATCTCCGGCAAGGGCACGGTCCTCGAGATCATCAAGAGCGGTTGGGAGATCCCGCCGGGCAGCATCCTCTTCGAGGACCCGCCCACCCACGATGTCCACCGCGGCCTGCTGTCGCGTGTGTTCACACCCAAGAAGATGGCCGCCATCGAGCCCAAGGTCCGTGGGTTCTGCGCTCGCTGCCTGGACCCCTACGTGGGCTCGGGTGGGTTCGACTTCATCGCCGACCTCGGGGCGCAGATGCCGATGCGCACCATCGGGATGCTCCTCGGGATCCCCGAGCAGGACCAGGAGGCGATCCGCGACCACTTCGGAGCGAGCCTGGCTCGGACGGCCGACGGCAACGTGCAGGACATCGATGACAGCTTCGACGTGGAGTCGTACACGCAGGCGTTCGCGGACTACCTCGACTACCGCATGGAGCACCCCGCCGACGACCTGATGAGCGAGCTGCTCCACACGGAGTTCGAGGACCACACGGGCGTGGTTCGCACGCTCACCCGCGAGGAGGTGCTCGGCTACGTCGCGCTGCTGGCCGGCGCCGGGAACGAGACCACGACCCGGCTCATCGGGTGGACCGGGAAGGTCCTGGCCGAGCACCCGGACCAGCGCCGGGAGCTGGTGCAGGACCGGTCGCTCATCCCGAACGCCATCGAGGAGCTGCTGCGCTACGAGGCACCGTCACCGGTGCAGGCCCGTTACGTCACGAAGGACGTGGAGCACCGCGGCCAGACCGTGCCCGAGGGCAGCATCATGCTGCTGCTCAACGGGTCGGCGAACCGCGACGAGCGGCACTTCGAGAACCCGGATCGCTTCGACATCCACCGCCCGATCGGGCACCACCTGACCTTCGGCTACGGCATCCACTTCTGTCTGGGCAGCCACCTGGCCCGGCTGGAGGGCCGGGTCGCGCTCGACGAGGTGTTGAAGCGCTTCCCTGAGTGGGACGTCGACTGGGACCACGCCGTCCAGGCCCGCACCTCGACCGTGCGGGGCTGGGAGCGCCTGCCCGTCCTGACGCCCTACCCGTGACCGCGGTTGGCTGATCGCTGTCCACCACACGCACACGAGGAGAGATCCATGACGGAGGTGATGCGCGGCTTCCGCGTGCTGGAGGTCGCCGAGCACACGTTCGTGCCGGCCGCCTCGGCCCTGCTGGCGGACTGGGGGGCGGAGGTCATCAAGATCGAGCACGTCGAGCGGGGCGACGCCATGCGAGGCCTGATGTCGAGCGGTCTGGCCATGCTCAACACCAACGTCCACGTGCTGCTCGAGCACTCCAACCGGGGCAAGCGCAGCCTCGGGCTCGACCTCACCACGGACGAGGGGCTCGACATCCTCTACCGCCTGGCCGGTACCTGCGACGTGTTCCTCACCAACAAGCTGCCCGAGGTGCGGTCCAAGCTGAAGATCGACCTCGAGGACATCCGGGCCCACAGCCCTGACATCGTCTACGTGCGGGGCACCGGCCAGGGGGAGCGGGGCCCCCACGCCGACCGCGGCTCCTACGACGCCCTCGGGTACTGGGCCCGCTCGGGCATCGCGATGGGGATCAAGCCGGTCGACGAGGTGCAGGTGCCGAACGCGCCCCCCGCCTTCGGCGACTCGATCGGGGCCATGACGCTCGCCGGCGGGATCATGGGCGCCCTGCTCCACCGCGAGCGCACGGGAGAGGCCACCGAGGTCGATGTCTCCCTGCTCGGCGTGGGCCTCTGGTCCCTGGGTGCCGCCATGGCGCTCTCGCTCCAGCTCGGCTTCCCTTGGGGCGCCCCCGCGGTCGACTCCCCAACCGGCAACCCGCTCGTGGGGATCTACCCGACCTCCGACGGGCGCGCCCTGTCCTTCTCCTGCCTTCAGGCCCATCGCTACTGGGCGGACGCGTGGCGCTGCTTCGGCCAGCCGGAGCTGGGTGACGACGATCGCTTCGCCACCGCTGAGGCGATGGCCGCCAACGTAGAGGAGGCGACCCGGCTGGTACGCAGCACGCTCGCCACCCGCCCGGCGGCGGAGTGGGTGGAGCGCCTCCAGGGCTTCTCAGGTCAGTGGACCCTCGTCCAGGACACGCTGGAGGCGGCGGCCGACCCGCAGTCCGTCGCCAACGGCTACATCCAGGACTGCGCCACGGCCGACGGCATCCCGTTCCAGCTCGTGGCCGCTCCGATCCAGTACGGCGGGGCGCCGGCCCAGCCCGGACGAGCCCCGGAGTTCAACGAGCACGGTGACGCCATCCTCGGGGAGATCGGCCTCGACTGGGACACGATCGTGGATCTCAAGGTCCGGGGCGTCGTCGCCTGAACGGTCGCGGGGCGTCGACCAATCGCGTTCGCGGCACGACGCCCCGCACGCCGTCACCAGGGCCGGTCAGCAGGTCGACATGTACCGGCTGTCAAAGATCGGCGACATGGCCCACGGCGCCGTCACCTACGACACCAGAAGCCCCGCGAGCAACCGGACGGCACATACGTCGACGTGCGACGCGCCGGATGATCGCGGCTCAGACCGGGATCCCTGAGACCGCGTGCTGCTGTGCGTCCACGGCGGCGGGTTCGTCTCCGGGTCGATGTACACCCACGGCACGTCGCCATCGGCGGCGATTCCGCTGGAGGCGGGGTCGTGATCACCGCACAGCTCCGCGCCACCGATCGCATCGCCCCTGCGCGTACGCGCCTCGACGCAGGCGCGGCCACACCAAGCCGCCTCCCAGGCGACGACACGGCGGCGCCCCTCACCGACCATGGACACGTCTCCGTCCGAGCCAAACGGATCTGCCCACGACAGGAAGGCTCCTCGATGGCAACCCTCCCCCACGCAAACCCACAGCTCCGGTCGCCACGGCCGGAGACGCCGGTGATCGCGGCGGTCGATACGGCACTTCACGCCGCCGGCCCGCCGACGCTCACACCCCAGCAGCTTCGCCACGAACAGGACCGATCGCTCGAGACGCCACGGCGCCGCAACCTGCTGCTCCTGCCGTTCTTCGTGTCGATCGACGTCCTCTACGGTCGCCGGTTGTCGATCGAGAAGTTCCTCGTGCTCGAACACCTCGCGCAGGTGCCGTACCGATCGTGGGAGCGCGTCGCCCAGCACCGCATCTCTCGCAGCGGCGGCCGCTCCGTGCTCGCCCGGCGCATCCAACAACGCGTTGCCGAAGCACGCGCCCAGCACGACAACGAGCAATGGCACATGCTGGTCATGGAGCACCTGATCGCCCGCAGCGGGAGACGGCTCACCCGGTTGCGCCATCGCCTGCTACCCCGGATGCTGGCCCTGCCGTGGCAGCTCACCACATGGCTGATCCACCTCGTTCGGCCCCGATGGAGCTACCAACTCAACGCCGCGTTCGAGGCGCACGCCGAACGCTCGTACATGGACTTCGTCGCCACCCACCCCGAGACCGAACAGGACACGTTCGACGGCGTGCTCGCCGCCCGCTGGACCACGGCAGTGACCGTGGGCGACGTGCTGCGCCAGGTCGGCCACGACGAGCGGATGCACAAGCTGGACAGCGAACGACGAGCTGCTCAGGGCCAGCGCCTCGAGGTAGCCGAGCGAAGGGACACCGATGACATTCGACGCGCAGCCTGAGACTCCGAAGGCCGCCGGCGAACACATCGGCTCGCCTGCCACGACCGCGGAGACCCGACGGGCCCTGGGCACGCACTCACGGGGCGCGAGGTGGGGTCGCGCCTAGTGCCGTGTCCATGAACGTTTGCGCCCCGCCAGGCCGGCCAGATCCGCCGCTGGCGGCGTCCTCGTCGTCGCCGCAGCTACGGCTGCGCCTTCCTCCTGCGTCCTAGCCAGCGCCGAATCTGACTCGGCCTGGACGAGACGAACGTT
>DASSGC010000575.1:0-6510 GCA_035693765.1 Acidimicrobiales bacterium | reverse complement strand
GCACGGCTGGTCCTCAGCCAGTCCTCAGCGGCGGCGATCCGGGCGAGACACGCTGAGATATGCCCGCCGGGGAATCCGCAGGCCAGCGGCGTCCACTGACTTCGCCGCCCACGTCGGCAGCCGGCGCTCGAAGTTCCGCTTCAACGTCTAGCCGGCGGCCCGACATGGGGTTTCTGGTGACGCGATCGGTTGCCAGGCAACCGATCGCGTCACCGGATCGACGATCACCGCGGCGCCGGGGACGCGATCGACGCCCAGTGGCGGGCGAGCAGCGGCACGAGGTCGCCGGCCCGCTCGTCGGGGAAGAACAGCCGGGCCCCGTCGAGCTCGACCACCTCGGTGACGCCCGGGATGGTGTCGCGCAGCCAGTGGGCCCAGCGGACGTCGAAGAAGGCGTCACCGGTGCCCCACACGACGAGGGTCGGGACCGTGAGGCGGCGCAGCGCCGGCTCGGCGGCCAGCAGGTCGGCGGGGTCGAGCCCGGCCAGCAGGCGCTCGAAGGTGCGGGCTGCCTCCGGGGTGCCCAGCACGGGCCGCAGGTAGGCGTCGACGACGTCGAGCGGGGGCTGGTCGGTGGATTCGTAGCCCATGGCGAACACGGTGGCGCGGGCCGCGGCGAGGTCGGCCAGCAGCGCCGGGGCGGTCGGGGCGAGGCCGCCGGCACGGGCGAGGTCGACGGTGGGCCGGAACGCCTCGGGCGGCACGTTGTCGTGGGCCTCGCAGTTGGTGAGGGCGAGGCTGCGGAGGCGCTCGGGGGCGCGGGCGGCGACGATCTGGGCGACGCCGCCGCCGGTGTCGTTGCCGACGAGGTCGATGTCGTCGAGCCCGAGGGCGTCGCACAGCCCGAGCACGGCGCCGGCCAGCCCGCCGAGCGACAGGTCCTGATCGGGACCGGCGGGGCTGCGGCCGTGGGCCGGGAGGTCGAGGGCGATGCAGCGCCGGTCGGGGAGCCCGCCGACGACGTTCCGCCACAGGTAGGCGTTGGTGCCGACACCGTGGACGAACAGGGCGGTGGGACCGTCGCCCACGTCGACGTAGCTGATGTCGCCCACCGGGGTGGTGGCGGTGGCGCGGTGGGCGTCGAGCATGCGCATGTCCATGGGAACCTGCCTTCGATCGGTCGCGGGTGGAGCGGCCGGGGGGTATCTTCCAAGAAACCGACCGTCGGTCTAGTTCTCACATACCGACTGTCGGTCTGTCAACCAGTGCGCAACCGGACGAGTGAGGACGGGGATGGACAAGCGGAGCGAGCGATCGGCGGCCACCCGCCGCGAGCTGGTCGACGTCGCCGTCCGGCTGTTCGGCGAGCGGGGCTACGACGGCACGTCGATCGAGGCGGTGCTGGCCGAG
Source organism: Acidimicrobiales bacterium (assembly GCA_035693765.1). Taxonomy (GTDB): domain Bacteria; phylum Actinomycetota; class Acidimicrobiia; order Acidimicrobiales; family VFJN01; genus ZC4RG19. The sequence continues at coordinate 5,160 of DASSGC010000575.1, read as the reverse complement.
ACCGGGATGAGCAGGGGCTCGCTGTACCACCACTTCGCCGGTAAGCAGGCGCTGTTCGAGGCGGCGCTCGACGCCGTGGAGCAGCGGATCGGGTCGGAGACGGCCGCCGCCGCGGTCGGAGCCAGCGACGCCGTCGACGGGCTGCGCCGTGGCTGCCTGGCATGGGTGCGCCTCGCCGGCGACCCGGCGGTGCGCCGGGTCGTGCTGATCGACGCCCCCAGCGTGCTCGGCTGGCAGCGCTGGCGCGAGATCGAGGAGGAGAACGCCCTCGGACTCATCAAGCTGGTCGTCCAGCAGGCCGCGGACGAGGGACGGGTGCCTCCGGAGCTCGTCGACGTGTTCGCCCACGTCGTCCTGGCGACCGTCAACGAGGTCGCGCTCCTGGTCGCCCGGGCCGGCGGCGACGGCGCCGCCGCCCAGCGGACGGCCGAGCAGGCCGTCGACGAGCTCCTGCGCCGGCTGTTCGGCTGACCGGTCGAGATCCGAGCGATGGCGTGTCGTCGCCCGGCCTCGCGCTCGGCATCATGTGCACCGTGGCCTGGTTGCTCAGAGACGGCGAGGTGCTGGCGAGCCTCGAGCTGGCCGAGTCCCGCCGCGAGCGGGCGCGGGGCCTGCTCGGGCGGGACGGCATCGACGGGGCGCTGCTGCTGGCCAGGGGCCGGTCGGTCCACACCCTCGGCATGCGGTTCCCGATCGATGTGGCGTTCTGCGACGCCGACCTGCGGGTGATCCGGGTGGTGACCATGCCCCGGCGCCGGGTGTCGCGCCCGGTCTGGCGGGCCCGGCAGGTGCTGGAGGCCGAGGCCGGCTCGTTCGCCCGCTGGAACCTGCAGCCCGGGGACCAGCTCGAGGTCAAGGGGTGACGGCCGGCGCGGGCGCGCTCGTGCTGGTGGGCACGCCGATCGGCAACCTGCGCGACCTCAGCCCGCGGGCGGCCGAGGCCCTGGCGGGCGCCGACGCCGTGTGCTGCGAGGACACCCGCCGCACCGGGCGGTTGCTGGCCCTGTCGGGCATCGAGCGCCGCCCGCTGGTGGTGGTCAACGAGCACACCGAGGCACGCGAGGTCCCGCGGGTGCTCGCCCGCCTGGCTCGCGGTGAGCGCGTCGCCCTGGTGTCCGACGCCGGCATGCCCGGCATCTCCGATCCCGGCGAGCGTCTGGTGGCGGCGGCGGTCGCCGCCGGCCACGCGGTGGAGGTGGTGCCCGGCCCGTCCGCGTCGCTGGCCGCCCTGGTGGTCAGCGGGCTGCCGGCCGGGCGGTTCGTGTTCGAGGGGTTCCTGCCCCGCAAGGGGGCCGGCCGGGGCGAGCGCCTGGCGACGGTGGCCGCCGAGCGGCGCACCATCGTGCTCTACGAGGCGCCGCACCGGCTGGCCCGCACCCTGGCCGATCTCGTCGAGGCGTGCGGCGGCGGGCGCCGCGTGGCGATCGCCCGGGAGATCACCAAGCTCCACGAGGAGGTGTGGCGGGGCACGCTGGCCGGGGCGGTGACCTGGGCCGCCGAGCGCGAGCCGCCGGGCGAGATCGTGGTCGTGCTGGACGGCGCCCCGGCGGCGGCGCCGCCCGACGACGACGCGGTGCTCGCCGCGGTGCGGGCCGAGCTGGACGGCGGGGCCAGCGCCCGCGACGCCGCCCGGGCGGTGGCGGCCCGCCTCGACGTCCCCCGCCGCCGGGCCTACGACCTCGCCGTGGCGGCTTCCCGCGGCGGGTGACCGGCCGCCGCGGCGCGGGTCAGCCGGTGGCCGCGGGCGCGTCGGCCCGCACCGCCAGGTCGCGGGCCGCGACCTCGGGGGCGACGATGTCGATCAGCACCCCGGTGCCCTGCTCGAACCCGGCCACGCTCGTGACCTTCGGCAGCACGTGGACGTGCCAGTGGAACGGCCCGGCATGGCGGTGCGGCGCCGTGTGGAACACCAGGTTGTAGGCGACGTCGCCCAGCGTGGCCCGCAGCCGGGCGAGCCCGGTGCGCAGGGCGCGGCCCACGGCGGCCACGTCGGGCGGCGCGGCGTCGGTCACGTGCACCTCGTGGGAGCGGGGCAGCACCAGCATCTCGTAGGGCGCGCCCGACCAGAACGGGCACACCACCACGACCCGGTCGTCGGCGTAGACGACCCGGTGGCCGGCGGCCTCCTCGGCCTCGAGGGTGGTGCACAGCAGGCACGAGCCCTCGAACCGGCGGAAGCCCGCCTCCTCCTCCGCGATCTCGCCGGGCACGAACGGGATGCCGAGCAGCTGGCCGTGGGGATGCTCCAGGCTGGCGCCGGCCAGGCGCCCGGAGTTGACGATCACCTGGGTGTAGCGGATCGTCGGGCGGCGGGCGTGGTCCTCCATGCGGTCGCGGATGGCCGCCATGGTCACCGCCGCCTGGGCGTCGTCGAGGTCGGCCCAGGTCGTGTCGTGGTCGGGTGTGAAGACCAGGACCTCGTGGATGCCGCTGGCCGCGGCCTGGGTGAACACCGGCCCGAGGTTGTGGACCTTGAGCGGCTCGTCGCCGTCGAAGGCCGGGTAGCGGTTGGGCACGACCCGGACGACCCACTCGCCGTGGCGCCCGTAGGTCTCGAGCGCGGGCGGCATGGCCTCCTCGTGGCCCGGGCAGAACGGGCAGGGGCGGTCGGGATCGGACTCGACGGGTAGGTGGCCGGAGACGAGGTCGCCGGGCCGGTGCTCCCGGCCCTCGGCGACGGCGACCCACCGGCCGGTGAGGGGGTTGAGGCGGAGCTGGCTCATTGCCGGTGATCGGCGTGGTGACAAGGGGTCAGGGCGGGCGGCGGAACCACGATCGCGGACACCGCGTCAACGTACAGCCTCCGTCGACGGGCACGGTGCGTGTTGCCGGGCCGGCCCGTCAGCCCCGCCGGGCGTAGGCCGAGACGTGCACCGGGGACGACGCCGTGAACGGCTCGGCACGCCACCCCGCGTGGCGCTCCACCAGCGACAATCCGGCCGCGGCGGCCAGCGCGTCGAGCTCGTCGGGTGCCGCGTAGTGCAGCACCCAGGGGCGGAGCCGGACGCCGCGCTCGGTGATCTGGACGTGCTGGCCCGTGACCGTGCGGGTCGCCGGGTCGAGGCGGCTGACGGTCAGCACCACCTCGTCGAGCCCGATGTGGCGGGGCTCCACCGCCCCGACCGCCGCCTCGTCCTCGCCCCCCGGCGGCGGGACGAACGCCTCGACCAGCAGCCGGCCGGCCGGGTCGAGCACCTGCGCGGCGCGGGTCAGGCAGCGGCGCTGGGCGCCGGTGTCGGTGAGGTTGAACAGCGTGTTGAAGGCGCACAGCACCACGGCGAACCGCTCCGGTGCGCCGGGGCCGAGGTCGAGGTCGGCCATGTCGCCCTGGACGGTCGCGACCCGGTCGCCGCCCGGCTTCGCGGCGAGCCGGTCGAGCATCGCGGACGAGGCGTCGAGCGCCCACACGTCGAGACCCCGGGTCGCCAGGGGCACGGCGAGGCGCCCGCTGCCCGCCCCCAACTCGAGCACGGGACCCCCGCCGGCGCGGGCCACGAGGGCGTCGACGCGGGCGACGGTGGCGGCGACGTCGGACACGTCCTCGTACCAGTCGTCGTAGACGTCTGCGAACCGATCGCCGTACGTGCTGGCGCCGTATCCCTCCACCCGCTCATTCTGGGCGATGATGGCGGCGATGGAGGAGGGTGTGGAAGACACCGCCGGCGACCGGCCCTGGGGAACCTCGCCCGACGCGTGGGCCGTGCCCGGCTCGACGGAGGCCCAGCCCGTGCCGGTCGACACGCCGCCCGCGGGGTGGGGCACCGGCGACGGCGCCGGTGGGGCGGGCGACGGCCGGGCCGCGGCACCCGGGGGCGGCACGGTGCCGCACCTCGCCCTGCGCCCGATGACCGTGGCCGACGTGCTCGACGGCGGCTTCACGGTGCTCAAGGCCCGGCCCCTGCGCCTGGTCGCGCTGACCGCCGCGTTCGTGGTGCCTGCCAACCTCCTCGCCACGCTCGCCAGCCGGCAGGTGGCGGCCGGCAACGTCGGCATGGGCGACGTGTTCAGCGGCGATCCGGCCGTGCTCGACGGGACGGACAGCCTTGCGCCGGCATACCTCGCCCTCATCCTCGTGGCGGTCGTCACCAGCCTCTCGCTGGTGTGCGTGGCCGCCGCCGTGGCCCACGAGGTGTCGCAGTGGATGATGGGCCGCGACGCGGCCGCCGGCGAGCTGTTCGGCGTCGTCGGCCGGCGGATCGTCCCCCTGGCCGTGTCGATGGTGCTGGTGAAGGTCGCCGAGATCGCCGGGATCCTCGGCTGCTACGTCGGCATCCTCTTCGTCATGACCCTGTTCGTGGTGGTGGCGCCGGTGGTCGCCGTCGAGGGCTGCGGGCCGTTCGCGGCGCTGGGGCGCTCGGTGAGCCTGGTGCGCGGCCGCTTCTTCCCGGTGATGGGCGTGGCGGTGCTGATGGGCATCGTCGGCACCGTGCTCACCTACGCGCTGGGGGCCCTGCCCGAGGGCATCGCCCTGGCGCTCGACAGCGACGACGCCTGGCCGCTGGTGCTGGTGGGCGAGATCGTCGCCAGCCTGGTCGTGGTGCCGTTCACGGCGGCGGCCACCGCGCTGCTCTACCTCGACCTGCGGGTCAGGAACGAGGGGCTCGACATCGAGATGTCCGCCATCGACCTGCTCGACAGGCCCGCCTGAGGTGGTGGCCGTGGGGGCGGAATGGGTCGGCGCGCTCCCGGGCCTGCCCTTCGGCGCGCCGGTCGATCTGCCCGAACCCACCCACGACCCCGCCCGGGCCCGCGACGCGGCCGACGAGATCCTGTCCCGGCCGGAGTACCGGTGGGGCGACGGGCGCACGCCGCTCGACCGGCTCGGCGAGTGGCTGGCCGACCAGCTCGACCGGGTGACCGTGCCGCTCGGGCTGGGCTCGGTGCCGGTGTGGGTCGGCTGGCTCGTGCTGGGCGGCCTCGTCGCCCTGGTGGCGTTCGTCGTGTACCGGCGGCGGCGCAACCGGCTCGGTCTGGGCGGTCTGGGCGGTGCCGGCCGCGCGGGCGACGCCGGCCGCGTCGTGGTGACGCCGGGCGAAGCGGCGGTCGACTGGGCCGCCGAGGTGGCCCGGGCCGAGGCGGAGGGACGCTGGCGCGACGGCCTCCGCGCCCGCTACCGCGTGCTGGTTGCGCTGCTGGCCGTGCGCGGGGTCATCCCCGACC
>DASSGC010000574.1:0-9111 GCA_035693765.1 Acidimicrobiales bacterium | reverse complement strand
GCGGAGGGGGGCCGCCCGGTGGTGCGGGGCACGGCCCCTCGGCGCCACGGCATGGCGCCAGTGAAGCACCCTGCCCGCCGGCCCCGGCCGTCGGACGGGCGGGGGAGGCGTCCCGCGGCCCTGGCGGGGCGATGGGCGGTGTCACCGACGCCCCGTCGGGCGCGCTGTCGCGCCTCGTCGAGCAGGCCGAGGAACCCCGGAGGGCGTGGCGCCGCCACGACGAGATCCGAACGGGCCTTAGCACTCGGTAGTATCGAGTGCTACCGAGGGTCGTGGGGCAGCGCAGGGCTGCTCGCCATCGGGTGAGGACGATGCTCGACGAACGCAAGGCGGCCATCCTCCGGGCCGTGGTGGAGGAGTACATCGACACGGCGCAGCCGGTCGGCTCTGGCCATGTGGCCAAGGCCCGCGGCGTCGACGTGTCGTCGGCCACCGTGCGCAACGAGATGGCGGCCCTGGAGGCCGACGGCTTCCTCCGCCAGCCCCACACGTCGGCCGGCAGGGTGCCCACCGAGAAGGGCTACCGCTTCTTCGTCGACCACCTGCGCGAGCCGGCCCGGCTCGCGGTCAGGTCGGCCGAGGAGGTGCGGGCCTTCTTCGCCCGGGCCCACGGCGAGGTCGAGCAGATGCTGTCGGAGACCAGCCGCCTGCTGTCCAACCTCACCAACCTGACCAGCGTGGTGGTGGCGCCCGGGCCGGCCGAGGCCGTGGTGCGCTCGGTGCAGGTGGTCGGCCTGTCGGCGGCGGCGGCCGTGGTGGTGACCGTCTTCAGCGATGGCACCGTCGACAAGCACACGCTGGAGTTGCCGAGCGGCGCGGGCGACGAGCGCCTGGCCGCGGCCAGCGCCCACCTGACGGCCCACCTCGTGGGCGTCCAGCGCGCGGACAGCGCCGTGGTCCCGCCGACGGGCGATCCGGCCACTGACGCGCTGGTGGGCCGGGTGGTCGCCGCGCTGCAGGGTTACGAGCCCGGCGACCCCGAGCACGTCTACGTGGGCGGCACGGCCCGCATGGCCCAGGCCTTCGACGCCATCGAGACCGTGCGCGAGGTGCTCGGCATACTCGAGCAGCAGTTCGTGGTGGTCTCGCTCCTGCGTGACGTCATCGATCGGGGCCTCCACGTCGCGATCGGCACCGAGACGGGCGTGGCGCCCCTGGCCGAGTGTGCGCTGGTCGTCGCCCCCTACGACATCGAGGGCGAGCGCGCCGGCACGATCGGTGTGCTCGGGCCCACCCGCATGAACTACCCGCAGGCACTGGCGGCGGTCGCCGTGGTGAGCGACCGCCTCTCCGACCGACTGACCGAGGGCTGAGCGAGGACTGGCGAGAGGTGTCCACCGACTACTACGAGCTGCTCGGCGTCTCCCGGAACGCGACGCAGGACGAGATCAAGCGCGCCTTCCGGCAGCTCGCGCGCCAGCTCCACCCCGATACCGGCCACGGCGACCCCGAGTCCGAGGCCCGCTTCAAGCTGGTGGCCCACGCCTACGAGGTGCTGTCCGACCCCGAGAAGCGGCGGCGCTACGACACCTTCGGCCCCGACGGCGTCAACGGCACCGGCGCAGCGGCCGACAGCTTCAACTTCGGCGGCATCGGTGACGTGTTCGAGGCGTTCTTCGGCGGCAGCCCCTTCGGCGGCCGCGGCCGGGGGCAGTCCGGACCGCCCCGCGGTGCCGACCTGGAGGTCGTCGCCGACCTGGAGTTCACCGAGGCCGTGTTCGGCTGCGAGCACGCCGTGTCGGTGCGCACGGCGGTGCCCTGCGCGGCGTGCGGGGCCACCGGCGCGGCCGAGGGCACCCAGCCCGTGTCCTGCTACGAGTGCCAGGGCTCCGGCCAGGTGCAGCGCGTGCGCCAGTCGCTGATCGGGCAGATGGTGACCTCGACGCCCTGTGCACGGTGCGGCGGGTCGGGTCAGATCATCGCCAGCCCGTGCGCCGAGTGCCGGGGCGAGGGCCGCTCCGTCGAGGAGCGGACGTACACCGTCGACATCCCGGCCGGCGTCGACACGGGTTCCACGCTGCGCCTCAGCGGCCGCGGGGCGGCCGGCCCCCGGGGCGGCCGGCCCGGCGACCTGTACGTGCACCTGCGGGTGGCCGACGATCCCCGGTTCGATCGGGACGGTGTCGACCTGCGATCGACGCTGAAGCTGCCGTTCACGCAGGCCACGCTCGGAACGACGATCGAGTTCGAGACGCTGGACGGCACCGAGGAGATCGACGTGCCCCGCGGGACCCCGTCGGGGACCACCTTCCGGCTGCGCGGCCGCGGCGTCCCCCACCTCGAGCGCCGCACGCGGGGCGACCTGCTCATCGACGTCGTGGTGGAGGTGCCCACCGACCTCTCCGAGGAGGAGGACGAGGTCATCCGGCGGCTGGCCGAGCTGCGGGGCGAGCCGGTGGCCCCGTCGGTCAGCGGGCTCATCTCCAAGCTCCGCTCGGCGTTCAAGTAGGCCCGTGGGCCCGGCCGTCACGCCGTTCACCGCCCGGGCCCACGCCTTCGTCGCCGACCTCGACGCCCCCCGGCTGACGGGCGACGATCACCATCACCTGACCCGGGTGCTGCGGCTCGGCCCGGGGAGCGATGTGACCGTGGGCGACGGCGCCGGTCGGTGGCGGCCCGCGCGCCTCGCCGAGAGCAGCGAGGTCGTCGTCGCCGGCGACGTGGTCGCCGACGCGCGACCCGACCCGCCGGTGACCGTGGCGTTCGCGCTGGTCAAGGGCGACCGCCCGGAGCTGACGGTGCAGAAGCTCACGGAGCTCGGGGTCGACCGGCTGGTGCCGTTCGTCGCCGAGCGCTCGGTGGTGCGGTGGGAGCCAGCGAAGGCGCAGCGGCAGGCGGAGCGCCTGGCCGGCATCGCCCGCCACGCGGCCATGCAGTGTCGCCGGACCTGGCTGCCCCGGGTCGATCCGCTGGCGAGCTTCGCCGACGTCGCGGCGCTCCCGGGTGCGGCGCTGGCCGACCGCGACGGCGACCCGCCGACGCTCGCCCACCCCACCGCACTGGTGGGACCCGAGGGCGGTTGGGCGCCCGCGGAGCGGGCGGTCGGCCTGCCCGTCGTGGGGATCGGCCCCCTTGTGTTGCGCGCTGAAACCGCCGCAGTCACATTTGGTGCCCTTCTGACTGCGATTCGTGCGAATATCGTGGCAGAATCACAGAGCGTCAACGCGCGCCGCGGTTGAAAGTCGCGTTTCGTGTCATATCGCGTGATGGAGGGGCTCGTTGGGGCACGCGCAGTGATTGTCGGCGCCTTCGATCAGTGCATAGAGTAGGCAACTGTCACCCTGAGCCGATCTCGGAGTGACGCGCATGGGTCTGGCCGTACTTCTGGGGAACGGCCAAGGGAGGATCACCAATGGACAGCGATCTCGAGGTCGAGCGCGAGAGCGGCTACGCGACCAAGGTCGGAGCCCGGCTCCGTTCGATCCGTCGCCAGAAGCACCTGTCTCTGCAGGATGTCGAGGCAGCGTCGGAGCATGAGTTCAAGGCATCCGTGCTGGGAGCGTACGAGCGGGGCGAGCGCGCGATCTCCGTACCGCGGCTCCAGCGGCTGGCCCGGTTCTACCGGGTGCCGGTCGACCAGATGCTGCCGAGCGACGACGAGTTGGGCATCCGGTCGCCCTCGGGCGACGAGCACGTCGTCGACCTGACCGAGCGCCTCCGGGGCGCCCGGCGCGACGACCGTCCCGTGACCATCGATCTGGGGGCCGTCGAGCAACTCGGCGGGCAGGAGGGCGAGATGCTCGCCCGCTACCTGCGGATGATCCAGGTCCAGCGGGGCGACTACAACGGGCGCATGCTGACGATCCGGCGCGAGGATCTGCGCGCCGTCGCCTGCATCCTGGACTGCCACCCCGACCAGGTGCCTGCCCGGCTCGACAGCCTCGGGCTCTGCCTGGTCCGCTGAGAAGGAGGCGGTAACGGACCCCCGGCACGCAGCAGGCGCACCCGCACCCTTCGGGGTGTACGTCCACGTGCCGTTCTGCGCAGCGCGCTGTGACTACTGCGCCTTCGCGACCTGGACCGACCGCCACCACCTGCAGCAGGCGTACCTTGACGCCTGCCACACCGACGTCGAACGCTCCGTGGCCGCCGGTCTTCCGGCGGCCACGAGCGTGTTCGTGGGCGGCGGCACCCCCTCGCTGGTGGCGCCGGAGGCGCTCATGGCGGTGGTCGCCTCCGTCCCCCGGGCGCAAGGGTGCGAGATCACCGTCGAGTGCAACCCCGACACCGTGACGCCCGCCCTCATGGCCGCGTACGCGGCCGGGGGCGTGACCCGGATCAGCCTCGGCGTGCAGTCGATGGTCGACCACGTCCTCGCGGGTCTGGGCCGCACGCACGATCCGGCCAACGTCCGTCGGGCGGTCACGGTGGTGCGCGACGCCGGCATCACGAGCATCAACCTCGATCTCATCTACGGGGGGACCGGCGAGTCGCTCGACGACTGGCGGCGCACGATCGATGGCGCCCTCGCCCTCGACCCGCCCCACGTCAGCGCCTACGCCCTGACGATCGAGCCCGGCACCCCGCTGGCCGCCGACCCCGCCCGCCACCCCGACGACGACGACCAGGCCGAGAAGTACCTGCTCGCGTCGTCGGCCCTGGAGGAGGCGGGCCTGGCCTGGTACGAGATCTCCAACTGGGCCCGGCCCGGGCACGAGTGCCGGCACAACCAGCTCTACTGGTCGATGGGCGAGTACCAGGCGTTCGGGTGCGCCGGGCACTCGCACCGGGGCGGCCGGCGCTTCTGGAACGTCCACACGCCCGAGCGCTACGTCGAGGCCGTGGCCGCCGGCCGGTCGCCGGAGGCGGCGGGGGAGCGGCTCGGGCGCGGCGAACGGCGGCTGGAAGCACTGCAGCTCGCTGTCCGTACCCGGAGTGGTGTGCCCGCCGGCACCCTGCCCGTGGACGAGCTGGGCGACCTGGTCGAGGTCGGCAGCGACGACCGGGCCGTGCTCACCGTGCGCGGCCGGCTGCTGGCGAACGAGGTCGCGCTGCGCCTGCGGTGAGCCCCGCCGCCATGTGCCTCCGGTGCGTCCCGCCGCCATGTGCCTGCGGTGCGTCCCGCCGCCATGTGGAGGCGCGACACCCCCGGTGGGAGACTGTTCGACCATGCCGTTCCACCCCTCGGTCCACGAGTGGGACGCCGACCTGTTCGCGGGCGACCCGCTCGGCTTTCCCGGGTACGAGGAACGGCGCCGCGCCCTTCGGGACACCGGCGAGGCGGTGCGGACCGGGCGGACCGAGCACTACGCCTACATCGACGGTTGCTTCGACGTGCTGGGCGGGAGCATGGGGGCCGCCGTCGGCGAGCGGGTCGTCCGGGCCTACGACCGTGCGCGCGACCTGCGGCTGCCCGTCGTGGTCTCGACCAGGACCGGCGGTGCCCGCATGCAGGAGGGCATGGTCGCGCTGGTCCAGCTCGCCCGGACCGCGTCCGCAGCCGGGCGCCACGCCCGCGCCGGGCTGCTGTCGGTGGCCGTCTACGGGTCACCGACCACGGGTGGGGTGCTCGCCTCGTACGGGTCGCTGGTCGACGTGCGGGCGGCCACGACGCACGCGGTGATCGGCTTCGCCGGGCCCCGGGTGGCGGAGGGCGCGCTGGGGATCACGTTGCCGTCCACCTCGCACACCGCGCGCTCCGCCTACGAGCACGGGCTGGTGGACGAGATCGTGACGCCGGAGGCGGCACCGCTCTGGGTGGAGATCGGACTCGGGCTGGCCGACCGGCGCCTGCCGACGCGGCCCTTGCCCGCCTGGGAGGACCCGCCCGCGGGCGGTGCCTGGGGCGAGGTGCTGCGGGCGCGGGCGGTGGGCCGCCCGACCGGGATCGACCGGGCGGCCCGGCTGTGCTCGTCGTGGCTGGAGCTCCGGGGCACCGACCCTGTCGTGCGGGCCGGGCTGGCCACCGTGGCCGGGCGGCGGTGCGTCGTGGTGGCGACCGACCGGTATCAGGGCGCGGGCCGGCCCCGGCCCGCCGGGTTCCGGCTGGCGCAGCGGGCCGTCGCGCTCGCCGGGCGGTTGGGGCTGCCGCTGGTGACCCTCGTCGACACGCCGGGTGCCGACCCCTCGCCCGCTTCGGAGGCCGACGGGCTCGCGCAGGAGATCGCCCGCACGCTGCTCGCGTTCGCCGAGTGCCCGACCCCGGTGGTGTCGGTGTGCGTGGGGGAGGGCGGCAGCGGCGGTGCGCTGGCCCTGAGCTATGCGGACCAGCTCCTGATGTCCGAGCACGCGGTGTTCTCGGTGATCGCCCCGGAGGGGGCCGCCGCCATCCTGGAGCGCGACCTGACGAAGGCCGCCGCGGTGGCGGAGACGCTGCGGCTGACGTCGGCCGACATGGTCGACCTCGGGATCGTCGACGGCGTCATCGCCGAAGGCCAGGCCGCGCTGGACGTCGCGGTCGCGGCCGCCCTCGACCGTGCGGTGCCCGGGCAGCGGGACGCGCGCTTCGACCGGTCGACCGCCCGGTGGCTGGTCGAGGGGGAGTGACCCCGCGGCCCGTGCCGCGAGCGGCGCGAGGCGCGGCCGGCGTGCCGGGCGACGGCCGGGGGCCGGGGGCCGGGACCGGGCGACGGTCAGGCCGGGGGCCAGGGGACGGCCAGGCGGGGGGGCCGGGGGCCGGGGCCGGGCGACGGTCAGGCCGGGGGCCAGGGGACGGTCAGGCGGGGGGCCGGGGGCCGGGGCCGGGCGACGGTCAGGCCGGGGGCCAGGGGACGGCCAGGCACCGGTCAGGCCGGCGGCGGGGTGATCAGCTCCTGTCCGGGGACGAGCAGATCGGGATTTGCCGGGTCGACCAGGCGCCCGCGGTTGGCGTCCACCAAGGCCCGCCAGTAGCGGCCGATCGCACGATCGCCCGCCTCGCGGCCGACCACGTCCTCGGCGATCGACCAGAACGAGTCGCCCGGATCGACGACCCAGGTGTCCGCCGTGCCGGTGGCGGCCGGGGTCGTGGCCCCAGGCACCGGCGAGTGGTCCGCGGTGACGGAGGGCGGGCCGGACGGCGGCGGCACCTCGACGCGGGTCATGGTCGCCGAGGGGGGCGGCACGCCGGGCGGGCGCCTGGCGCCCGATCGGTGGTCGGGTGCGGCGGGCCCGGCGGTGGTGCCGGTGCGGGTCATGGTGGCAGAGGCCCGGGCGGGGAGCGCCGGGTCTGGGGCGGGTTCGATCCGCGCCAGGGTGGCGGACGGCGCCGCCGGAGCCGCGGCCACCGTCACCGGCTCCGGCCGGACCGGTAGGCCCGGCACCGGCAGCGAGGCGACCGCACCGCCCACCGCCAGCCCGATGCTGCTGCCCCCCGTGGCCAGGCGGCGGACGAGGTCCGGGGCGAGGCGCTCCACGGCGGCCGTCACCGGCCGCACCCGGACTGCCCGGGCGAGCGCCGCCAGCACCGTGGCGGCCAGCAGGTACCAGGTCGCCGCGACGGCCCCGAGCCGCAGGACCGCGAGCACGAGGTCGACGGGCGTGGCGCCCGCGACCCAGCCCTCCAGATCGTCGAGCCCGCCGACCGGTAGGCCGAGCGGGCCCGGGCCCGTCGCGGCGAGCACCCGGGCCGCGGCCGCGAGCCCCCCGGTCCACGCCGCCAGGCGGGCGGTGGCGGCGGCGCGGGGCCGCATCAGCCTGCCACCGCCACGGTCGCCGTCGCCCCGCCGGCCAGGTCGACCTGCAGCCGGTCGCAGCCGGGATCGCCGGGCTCGGCCCGGATCGCCACGCCGCCCTCGACCCGCTCGCTGGCGGTCACCGTCACCGGCTCGCCCGGGGGCGCCCAGCCCGAGAACACGAACACGTCACCGGTCGCCGGCCGGAGCAGGGCCGGCGAGGCGAGCCCGTCACAGTTCCAGTCGCCGACGGCGAGCAGGTCGCCAGGCTGCCCCAGCGTGAACTGCGCCGGCCCGGCGGTGATCGTGCCACCGTCGACGACCAGTGCCTCGGGGCAGCCGTCGCCGTCGACGTCGCCGGCAGGAGCGGCGGGCGCCGGCGCGGGGCAGCCGGGCGGCAGCGAGGTCGGGGCGACCGTGCCGGCACCGTGCCCGGCACCGCGGCGCTCGTCGTGGCCGCCGGGCCCGAGGACGAGGGCCCAGGTGCCGACCGTCGCCACGAGCGCCGCCGACCCGACGCTCAGCACCACCCGGCGCGACAGGCGGCGGGACGCCCGGGGCGGGGTTGACCGGCGGGCCCTCGGCCGGCTTCCCCGGCCGCCGCGGCCGGCCAGGTGGGGCCGCTCCCGGGTGAGGTCCGCCGGCTCGGCGGGGCCGGATGCCCGGAGGTGGCCGGCCGTGTCGGGTGCGTCCCACCGGGCACGGGCCGACCGGGGTGGGGAAGCACCGGCGTGAGGCAGGCGCGCGGCGAGACCCGTAGCGGCGGGCCGGCGTGCGTGCGCGGGCCGGTCGGCCCACGCCGCCGTGGTGATGTCGGCCATCGGTAGCCGGGGCGGCCCGCTCGCGCCGGGGGGCGGGTCCGGCGGCCGGGCGCCGGTCCGGCCGGCAGGTCCGCGGCGATCGCTGCCGCCGTGCGGCCCGGGCGCCGGCCCGGACGGGCCAGGGGCCTCGGTGTGCCGGGTGGGAGCGGTCGGTGGGTCGGCGAGGTGGCGTGGGCCTGCGCCGAGGTCGGTGCGCATCGGGGGGTCGGCGGCGTGACCGGGATCGGCATGCTGCCTGTGGACCGTGGGTGGTGCGGCGAGGTGGGCGGGGTTCGTGCGGTCGGGGTCGTCGTCAGCGGCGGTGTCGGGTCGCCGGTCGCGGCGGGCACGGTGGCCGGCGTCGGGCGCGGTCCCGGTGGCGTGGGTCGCCGACCTGCCGGCCCGGTCAGCCGGATCGCCCGCGGACGGGCCGGCGGCCGCTCCGGGTCGCCGGCCGGGGGTCGCGCCCCGTTGGCCTGGCCGGGGGTCGCCATCGAACGCCGGCGTGGTGTCGGCCGGGTGGTCGGGTGGGCGGGGTGAGGTGGTGTGCGGTGGGGCGGGGGTGTCGGTGAGGTCGGGCGGCCGCGGGCGGGGGGCCGGGGTCGGGGTGGTGTCGGCCGGGTGGTCGGGTGGGCGGGGTGAGGTGGTGTGCGTCGGGATCGGGGTGTCGGTGGTGTCGGGCGGGTCGGGTCGCCGGGGCGAGGTGGCGTGCGGTGGGA
>DASSGC010000573.1:0-2507 GCA_035693765.1 Acidimicrobiales bacterium | reverse complement strand
CATCCGCGGCACGACATGGTTCTCCCACCAGCCCATCCCCGCATTGTGCCGGGTCGTGGGCGCCGGCTCAGAAGCGCGTCGTACGCAACCGCAGCGCGTTGGTGATCACGCTGACCGAGGACAGGGCCATGGCCGCGGCCGCGATGATCGGCGACAGCAGTACGCCGAACACCGGGTAGAGCACACCGGCGGCGACCGGGATGCCGGCGACGTTGTAGATGAACGCGAACACCAGGTTCTGCCGGATGTTGGTCATCGTCGCCTGCGACAGCTGGCGCGCCCTGGCGATGCCCATCAGGTCACCGCGGAGCAGGGTGACGCCGGCGCTCTCCATCGCCACGTCCGTGCCGGAGCTCATGGCGAGGCCGACGTCGGCGGCCGCCAGGGCCGGGGCGTCGTTGACACCGTCACCCGCCATGGCCACCACCCGGCCTTCGTCTCGGAGGCGCTTCACCACGTCGCTCTTGTGGTCGGGCAGGACCTCCGCCTCGACGCGGTCGATGCCGAGGCTCCGGCCCACCGCCTCTGCCGTGACCCGGTTGTCGCCGGTGAGCATGACGACGTCGATGCCCTCGGCACGGATCGCCGCAAGGGCGGCCGGCGTCGTCTCCTTCACCGGGTCGGCGATGGCGAAGATGCCCGTCGCCCGGCCGTCGACGCCCATGAAGATGACGGTGGCGCCGTCTCCGCGCAGCCGGTCGGCGTCAGCGGCCAGGGCTGCCGTGTCGATGTCCTGGCTCGCCAGGAAGCTGCTGCTCCCCAGGACCACCTGCCTGCCCTGGACCCGGCCGACGGCTCCCTTGCCGACCGGCGAGTCGAAGTCGCTGACCTCGGGGATCCTGACCCCGGAGTCCTCGGCCTTGGCGACGATCGCCAGCCCCAGCGGGTGCTCGGAGGCCCGCTCGACGCCCGCCGCGAGGCGGAGCAGCTCGTCGGGCTCGACGCCCTGAGCCGGCACGATCCGGGTGACCGACGGCTTGCCCTCGGTGAGGGTGCCGGTCTTGTCGACGACCAGCGTGTCGACCTTCTCCATCCGCTCCAGGGCCTCGGCGTTCTTGATGAGCACGCCCAGCCGGGCGCCGCGGCCGACGCCGACCATGATCGACATGGGCGTGGCCAGGCCGAGCGCGCAGGGGCAGGCGATGATCAGGACGGCGACGGCCACGATCAGGGCGTGGGCCGGCCGTGGCTCCGGACCGACCGTCGCCCAGACGATCGCCGCCACGACGGCCACCAGCAGCACGGCCGGCACGAACCAGGCGGAGACCCGGTCGGCCATGCGCTGGATGGGTGCCCGCGACCGCTGGGCCTCGGCCACCATCTGCACGATCCGGGCCAGCATCGTGTCGCGCCCGACCTTGTCGGCGCGCATGATCAGCGAGCCGGTCTGGTTCAGCGTGCCGCCGATCACCAGGTCTCCGGCGGTCTTGGACACGGGCATCGACTCCCCGGTCACCAGCGACTCGTCGAGCGAGGACCGTCCGTCCTCGACGGTGCCGTCGACCGGCACCTTCTCGCCGGGGCGGACCCGCAGCCGGTCACCGATCTGGATCTGCTCCAGCGGGACCTCTTCCTCGCCCCCGTCGGTCAGGCGGTGGCCGGTCTTCGGCGTGAGATCGAGGAGGGCGCGGATCGCGCCGGAGGTCTGCTCGCGGGCCCGCAGCTCGAGGACCTGACCGAGCAGCACCAGCGTGGTGATGACGGCCGCGGCCTCGAAGTAGACGTCCACGACCCCGTCCATGTCGCGGAAGGAGTCCGGGAAGATGCCGGGCACCGCCGTCGCGATGACCGAGAAGAGCCAGGCCACGCCGGTGCCGAGGGCGATGAGCGTGAACATGTTCAGCTTCATCGTGCGCACCGACGTCCAGCCCCGGACGAAGAACGGCCAGCCGCCCCAGAGCACGACCGGCGTCGCCAGGATCAGCTGGCCCCAGGTGGCGGCTGTCGCGGACAGCCACTCGAAGGCCTCGGGGAAGAAGTGGGTCCCCATCTCCAGGACGACCACCGGGACGGTCAGCAGCGCGCTGACCCAGAACCGGCGGGTCATGTCCCGCAGCTCCGGGCTCGGCCCGTCGGCGGCGGCCACCGTCACCGGCTCCAACGCCATGCCGCAGATCGGGCACGCGCCCGGGCCGGGCTGGCGGATCTCCGGGTGCATCGGGCACGTGTACTCGACGACCTCGCCCACGGCCGGGACCGCCTGCTTCGGCTGCGGCGCCGGCCCGACGTAGCGCTCCGGGTCGGCCTCGAACTCGGCCTGGCAGTGCGGCGAGCAGAAGTAGTACGTGGTGCCGCCGTGCTCCACGTGGCCGGCGGCGCTGTGCGGGTCGACGTCCATGCCGCAGACCGGGTCCTTCACGAGGAACCGGCCGGCTGCGGGCTGCTCAGCCCCGTGGTGCTCGTGCTGTTGATCGTGGCGGTGCGTGGTCATGTAATTACCATACCCCCATAGGGTATCTAGTCAAGAGGCGTAGGCCATTGGTTTCCGTGAGGCGCTTCGTGATCGC
>DASSGC010000572.1:0-4072 GCA_035693765.1 Acidimicrobiales bacterium | reverse complement strand
GCGCCGCCGGCTCGGCGCTCACGTCCTGGCCGGGGCGGCCGGACCACCGAGGCGAGACCGGGGGAGGAAACTCGCCCGATGGCCCAGTGCCCTCGGCCGGGGCGAAGCGCTCGGTCGCGTCGAGGGGGTGGGTCGGGTCTGCGTCCAGCGGGACGCTCTCCAACGCAGTGTCATCGGCACCCTCTGCGTCAGAGGGAGGCGAAACTGCATCATTCGGAGTCGTCGAGCCGGGCCAGGGGAGCCCGTCGTCGCGGTTGCTCTCGTCGTCACGCCCCTGGGCGATCAGCCAGACGCCGACGGCGATCAGCGCAAGCGCGGCCGGGAACGGCTCGAGCCACCAGGCATCGTCGACGACGAGGGCCACGGCGATGATCGCCCCGATGACAAGGACGGGGTGGGGGATGCGACCGAGATGCACCCGCTGTGCCCGCACCCGGAGCTGGTCGGGCCGACGCTCCGGGACGACCAGCGCTGCCACCACGTAGGCGATCACCACCGTCGGTGTGACGAGCGCCAGCGCCACGAGTCCCACCCGCAGGGCCGTCACGTCGACGCCCAGCCGATCGGCGAGCCCGCTGCAGACGCCGGCGATCTTGCGGTCATCCGGCTCACGCACGAGACCGCCCATGCCGCCCCGGTGCCCCGAGTGCGAGGGCCTCGGGGGTGCGGGAGGAGGTGCGCTCACGGGACGACGCGTCTGCAGCTGCTCATGGCGTCATGATCGGGTCAGGCGGAGGGGTCGGCAATCAGGGATGTCCCCGAGGCGATCCCGGAGGCGCGATCGCCGTCGTCGGCGTCATCATGTCTGGCAGCCGATGGGCACCACCTCGCGACCGCGCTTCCCCGCCCTCCCGCCCGGGCTGGTCCGCCGCTCCGACGAACACGTCGTGGCTGGCGTCTGCGCGGGCGTGGCGCGGTGGCTCGGCGTCGACCCCATCGTCATGCGACTCGCCGTGTTGATCCTGGCGCTGGCGAACGGCGTCGGCGTGCTCGCCTATCTCGTCGCCTGGGTCGTGCTGCCCGAGGCGCCCCCGGAATCGACCGCCGGCTCCCCTGCGTCTCGCCCGCGGGACCGGCAGCGCTCGGGCCGTCGCAGCGCGGAGCTCGCCCTCGCGGTGGGCTGCATCACGCTCGGCCTGCTCGTGCTCGTGCGCTGGAGCGCGCCGTTCTTCCCCGACTTCGTCGTCTGGCCGGGCACGCTCGCCGCGATCGGCATCGGCCTGGTACTGGCGCGAGGCGGTGACGGTGGTGTCGACGCCGCCACCGGCCGGGCGGCGGCCCCGAGCGCGGGTCGGGGTGAGGTGCGGCACGATGTCCGCCCCCGGTTGACGGCCAACCCGCTCGAGGCCCTGCGCGGCGGCCGGTGGTTCTGGCCCCGGATGCTCGGCGGTGCGCTCCTACTGGTCCTCGGCATCGCCATCTTCCTCGCCACCAACGAGGCGTCCGGCGCGGTCGGCAAGGTGGGCATCGCCGTGCTGGCCACCGCCCTCGGTGTCGTCCTCGTCTTCGGCCCGTGGATCGTGCGACTCGTCGGCCAGCTCGGCGACGAGCGGAGGGAACGCATCCGCAGCGAGGAGCGGGCCGACATGGCGGCCCACCTGCACGACTCGGTCCTGCAGACGCTGGCGCTGATCCAGCGGAACACCGACGCGTCGTCCGAGGCCCGGAGCCTCGCCCGGCGTCAGGAGCGCGAGCTGCGCGCCTGGCTGTACGACGACCGGCACCGGGCCGACGGCGCCGCGGCCCGCGACGCGCCCGGCACGCTCGCCCTCGCCCTCGACCGGCTCACCGACGAGGTCGAGGCCGACCACCCGGCGGTCGAGGTCGCCGTGGTGCTCGTGGGCGACTGCCCGCTCGACCCGGGCGTCACGGCGCTGGTCAAGGCCGTGCGGGAGGCCGTGGTGAACGCCGCCAACTACAGCGGTGAGTCGGTCGTGTCGGTGTACGTCGAGGTCGACGGCGGTCGCGTCGAGGCGTTCGTCCGCGACCGGGGGCGCGGGTTCCACCCCGCGGCGGTCGACGACGACCGGCAGGGCATAGCGCGGTCGATCGTCGGACGCATTGGCCGCCACGGCGGACGCGCCCGGGTGCTCAGCGCGCCCGGCGAGGGCACCGAGGTCAACGTCGAGGTGGCACGGGCGAGAGCCCCCGAGGAGGCCGGGTGACCGCCGGCTCCGCCTCGCCGGCGACGCCGCCACCGGGCCGCCCCAGCCCGGCGTCCGGGCCGATCCGGGTGTTCCTCGTCGACGACCACCGCCTGTTCCTGTCCGGCGTGCGGGCCGAACTCGCCGGCCGCGCCGACGTGCCGGTGGAGATCGTCGGCGAGGCCGTCGACGTCGAGTCGGCCGTCGAGGGCATCCGGCGCACCGCGCCCGACGTCGTGCTGCTGGACGTCCACCTGCCCGGCGGCGGGGGACGGGCGGTCATCGAGTCGGTGCTGGGGCGGCAACCTGGCGTCGTGTTCCTCGCCCTGTCCGTGAGCGACGCGGCGGAGGATGTCATCGCGGTCATCCGCGCCGGAGCCCGCGGGTACGTCACCAAGACGATCTCCTCGGACGACCTGGCCGCGGCGCTCGTGCGGGTGCGTGACGGCGATGCGGTGTTCTCCCCCCGGCTGGCAGGGTTCGTGCTGGACGCGTTCGCCGGCGACCTACCGGCGGGATTCGGGGCCGATCCCGAGCTCGACCAGATCACGCCGCGGGAGCGCGAGGTCCTGCGGCTGCTCGCCCGCGGGTATACGTACAAGGAGATCGCCCGCCGGCTCGAGGTGTCGATCAAGACGGTCGAGACCCACGTGTCCTCGGTGCTGCGCAAGCTCCAGCTGTCGAGCCGCTACGAGCTGACACGCTGGGCGACCGACCGCCGCCTCGTGTGACCCGACCCCCACCTCGCCCGGTCCCCGGCCCCTCACGCGGACCCCGACCACAGCACGACAGCCGCTCAGACCGGGATCTCGGCCACGACCAGCACCCGGATCGATGAGCCCGCATGCCGCCGTCGGGTCATGGGTGCTGCCCTCCTCGCCCCAGTCTGCGTGTCAGAACACCGGGACCCCGGGGTCCTGGCCGGCGAGGATGGCGCCGGCCGTCGTGAGGGTGTCGGGCTTGACGAGGAAGTGCTGCGTCAGCGCGTGGATGTCCCGCAGGCGGCGCTGGAGGGGGCAGTCGGCGTAGATGGAGGTGCCGCCGCCTGCCCGGTAAGCCGTGCCGACTGCCCTGGCGGCCCGCTCGGTGACCCACACCGCGGCGGCGCGGATCCTGGCCCTGTGCCCCAGGGTGACGGGTTGGCCCGAGGCGGCGGTCGCCCACATCGACCCGGTGGTCTCGTCCAGCAGCGCGCGGGCGGCTCGCAGCTCGACGTCGGCTGTGGCCAGTTCGCGTTGGAACAGCGGGTTCGCGGCCAGGGGCGCGGCGTCGAACAGCGGCACCTTGTCGGCGGCGAGGGCGACGATGTCATCCAGGGCGCCCCGAGCGGTCCCGAGGGCGACGCTGGCGATTTCCACTGACAGCAGCGCGGGGATCGGGATGCGCACGACGATCTCGTCGAGGCATGGGTCGTCCGTGTCGACGGGGAAGGTCATGTCGGCCGGCACGTCGAGGTCGTTCACGTGGAAGTGGTGGCTGCCGGTGCCGGCCAGGCCGGACACCGTCCAGGTGTCCTCGATCACGACCTGGCCGGGCGCGAAGACGGCGCCGCGCAGCTGGGGGACGCCGTCGACCACGTCCTCGACGCAGTTGCCCCACAGCCAGACGGCGTGCTCGCAGCCGCAGGCGAAGCCCCACCGACCGGTCACGCGGTACCCGCCGTCGACCGGTGAGATCTGGCCGGTCGGGGCGAAGGCGCCGGCCACGATGACGTCGCGGTCGGCGGGGAACAGCCCGTCGAAGCTGGAGCGCGGCATCCCGACCAGGTCGAGCCAAGCGCTGGCGCCGATCATGACCGTCCAGCCCACCGAGGCGTCGGCGCGGGCCAGGTTCTCGAGGACCCGCGAGACCGCTGGGAGGTCGGCGCCGAGGCCGCCGTGGCTGGGTGGCAGCAGCAGCTTGAAGCAGCCGGCGCGCATGAGCTGGTC
>DASSGC010000571.1:0-18238 GCA_035693765.1 Acidimicrobiales bacterium | reverse complement strand
CGCTGAAGTGGAACAAGGCGACCGCGCCGAACGGCGTCTCCGGCGCGCGGAGCACGAGCCCGATCCGCCCCGGCAGCTCGGCGGCCTCGACGAGCGGCACGCGGCGGCGGCGCGGGGTGCCCTCCGGTGGGAGCCGAACGAGCAGCTGGCTGGCGAACGCGCCCCGGTTGGCAACCATGTCGCACCCGGCCTGCTGCGCTCGCAGCCACAGGTCCTGGCGCGGGAGGCCGACGTGGCCGGCGATGAAGGCGTCGGGGTGCCGGTCGCGCCAGCGCTCGACCTCGTCGAGCGAGCCCGGCTGGTCGAGGTCGAACACGATCACCGACGGGTGCACCTCGCCCTGGTGGCGCGACGGCACCAGCCGGAGCCCCGCCTCCCCCGCCACCCGGTCGAGGCGACCGGTCACGAGCGGATCTGCGGTGAGGAGCAGAACCTGCCGGGCCGTCACTAGATCAACATCGAGATGTCGGAGTCGGCGGCCATGTCGAGGTATGACGCGGCGCCGACGGGGGCTTCGAGGCCGTCGATGAAGTCGTCCTTCTCGAACCCGTACAGGTCCATGGTCATCTGGCACGGGTAGAGGCGTACGCCGAGGTCGCGGGCGATCTCCAAGAGCTCGGTCGGGCTGGCCACCTTGTGCTCGGTCGCCAGCTGCTTGATCATCCGGGTGCCCATGCCGCCCATGTGCATCTTGCCGAGCTTCAGGTGATCGGTGCCGCCCCGGTCCATCACCGATTCCCCCTTCTGCTTCCAGTTGTGGCCGGTGACGCGCCGGTCGTTCTTCTGCAGCACGCGGAGGCCCCAGAACGTGAAGAAGATGTTGACCTCCATGCCCGACGCCGCTCCGGTGGTGGCGAGGATCAGGACCGGCCACACCCGGTCCAGGTCCGAGCTCCAGCAGATCAGCGACATCGTCTTGGTCGTGCTCTCGTCGTCACCCATGGCTGACCACCTCTCTCCCTACTCGGGTCTTCATGCGCTCAGTCGGCGCACCGGAAGCAGCGGATCTCGTTGGCCTCGATGAAGGCCTTGTAGCGCTCGAAGGCGACGTCTCCGTCGACGAGGGAGTCGCGTTCGGCGGCGAGGTTCGTCGGGCGCAGCCGGTAGAGCCACCCGGCGCCGTACGGCTCCTTGTTGGCGGCGAGGATGTCGGCGTCGAAGCCCGCTTGGTTGTTGGCGACGATCTCGCTGGTAAGCGGGGCCGGGAACGGGCCCACCCACTTGGCGCTCTCCACGATGGCCAACGACTTGCCACGCTGGATCGTCCGGCCCGGCGGCTTCCACGTGAGCTGCACGAACTTGCCGCACATGGTCTGGGCCACGTCGGTCATGCCGACCACGATCTCGTCGCCCTCGACGCGCACCCACACGTTGTTGTCGACGTCGTAGAGCAGGTCGCGAGGCACGACGCAGCCGTACCAGGACTGGTCGACGACCATGCGGCGCTCACTCCGCCCCGCACTGGATGCCCTCGGCCTCGAGGAAGCGTTGGTAGGCCTCGACACCGCCGGGACCGGTGACGAGGTCGGCGACGTCGGCGTCCCAGTCGTCGGGGCGCACGCGCGCGATCCACCCTTCGCCGTAGGGGTCCTCGTTCAGCAGGGCGGGGCGCTGCCCCACCGCGGCGTTCACCTCGACGACCTCGCCGGCCACCGGGTTGGGGACCGGTCCGACCCACTTGCTGCTCTCGGCAGTGGCGAGGCTCTTGCCCTTGGCGACCTTCTTGCCCACCGCCTTGAGGGTGACGGACACGAAGGTCTTGGCCAGGTGCTGGGCCACGTCGGTGAGGCCGACCGTGACGACGTCGCCGTCGCGGCGGGCCCACACGTGCTTCTCGACGAGGTAGTGCAGGTCCTCGGGGATGTTGCACCCGCGCACCGTGGTCATGGCGTCTCCGCTTCCTCGTGCTCGGCGATGAGGTGGTTGACCAACATGTCGAAAGCGACCAGGCGAATCTCGCGCTGGAACTCCTCGATGAACCGCGGGTCGCGCGAGCGGGGCTTGATCATGTGCTCGTACCCGTCGCCGCAGACCGGGCACGTGACGGCGTACCAGCGGGTGCTCCCGCGCTCCTCGAAGCGGACCCCGTCGGCGTGGCGCTCGCCGAGGTGGGCATGGAGGGCGCGGGGCTCGCCGGAGAACTCGCACCACGGGCAGCGCATCACCGCCGGCCCTGCTCCGCGATCGCGGCGGTCAGCTCGTCGACCAGCTCGCCCAGGGCGGCGCCGGCCCCGGTGAGGCCGGCCCGGTCGCCCTCGAGGGCGTGCCGCGCCACGCCCACCTGCACGAGGTCGTTGATGTGCTCCCACACGACCAGGCGAGGGAGGGCGGCGATGTCGGCCAGCTCCGCGAGGCTGGCGTCGCCTTCGGCCAGCCGGCGCAGCAGCCGGTCGTTGACCGGGTCGGCGAGCACGGCGAACGTGCGGCGCACGAGATCGCGGGCCACCGCTGATGCGTCGCCGTCGCTGGGGGATGGCGACGGCGACGCGTCGTCGGGGCGGAAGGCGAACGAGGCGTACCGCTCGATGGTCGCCTCGATATCGGCGACCCGAGCCGCCAGCCCCTTGGCGACGAGCGGCGCGTCGAAGGTCACGGGGTCACCAGCAACGGCGAGGCGACGAGCGCCTCCTCGACCAGCTGGACGACGTCGACGACCCGGAGGCGGTCGTCGTGCCCCGTGGTCTTGGCGGCGTCGCTGTACATGGTGAAGTCCTTGGGGCAGGCGACGACGAACCGCTCCACGTCGAGCGTCGCCGCCTCGCGGATGCGGTTCTCGCTCGGGCGTTCGGTGAGCCCGGAGTCGTCCATCCAGATGCGCCCGCCGCCGGCCCCGCAGCAGAAGGTGTTCTCCCGGTTGCGAGGCATCTCGACCAGCTCGCACCCGAGAGCGGCGAGCACCCGGCGGGGGGCGTCGGTCTGGCGGTTGTAGCGGGCGAGGTAGCAGGGGTCGTGGTAGGTGACCTTCACGCCGAGGGGACGCACGGCGATCGCTCCCGACTCGAGCAGCTCGGCGAGCAGCTCCGTGTAGTGCTTCACCGGCTTCTGCAGCCCGTACGCCGGATACTCGTTGCGCAACGTGTTGAACGAATGCGGGTCGGTCGTGAAGATCTCGCCGAACTCGGCGGCGCCGAAGGCGGCGACGTTGTGCTCGACCAGCAGCTCGAACAGGCCCTCCTCGCCGACGCGGCGCACGTCGTTGCCGGCGTTCCACTCGTCTTCGTAGAGGATCCCGAAGTCGACGCCGGCATTGGTGAGGATGCGGGCGAGCGACCGTGACAGCTCCTGCAACCGCTCGTCGAAGGAGGCGAAGTCGCCGACGAACCAGAGGTACTGCGCCGGCTCCTTGCGCACGTCCTTGATCGGCGTGTCGAGCCCCTTGGTCCAACGGGCCCGCATGCGGGAGGACTTCCCGAAGGAGTTCCCCTGCTGGGCGATGTTCTGGAGGGCGGTCTGCAGCGTCGGCTCCATCGTGCCCTCGTCGACCAGGCTTCGGCGGAGCTCGACGATGGTGGGCACGTGCTCGATGCCGACCGGGCACGCCTCGATGCAGGCCATGCAGGTGGTGCACGACCAGAGCGTCTCGGCGGTGATCACGTCGCCGGCGATCCGGGTCTCGCCGCCATGTCCGTTGGCGGCGGCGAGCGGGCCCGTAGCCGTCGGGCGTCGTTCGGCGTCGAGCAGGGTCCGCCCGCCGCTGCTCGCCTCGACCCACTGCCGCAGGTCGAGGATGAGATCGCGCGGCGACAGCGGCGCGCCCGACGCCGCGGCCGGGCACACCTCGTGGCAGCGACCGCACTTGGTGCACGAGTCGAGGTCGAGGAGCTGCTTCCACGTGAAGTCGGCCAGCACCCGGTAGCCGACGCGGTCGACCGCCACCGGCTTGGGGAGCGAGCGCGCTGCGCCAGGCTCGGTCGTCACGAGGTTGGCAACGTCGGTGACCATGTGCATGGCCTTCGACCACGGGATGTAGGCGACGAAGGCCAGGGAGGCGCCGATGTGCACCCACCAGAGCACGAGCCGGGCGTCGCCCGCGGCCTGCTCCGTGATCCCGACGCCGCGGGCCGACTTGGCGATCACCCAGCCGCCGACTGACCACACCTCGAAGTCGGGGAAGCCGCCGGCCCGGATCCGGAGCCCTTCGTGCAGGAACCCCGTCACCAGGACCACGAGGAGCGACACCAGGAACAGCCAGTCGCCGCGGACGAAGTCGCGACGGCTGTAGCCAGCGTCGGGCTGCTCGGCCCGCGTGTAGTCACGCGCCGGGTTGTGACCGAATGCCCGCCGCCCGATCAGGTAGGCGAGCCCGGCGACGGCGGCGAGGCCCATCGTGTCGAGCACGAAGCTGTAGACCGCGTAGAAGACGCCCTGGAAGAAGGACTTCTCCTCGCCGCCGATGAGGCGGGTGGCGTTGCGGACGATGTCGTAGTCGATGGTGAGGATGACGGTCCCGATGAACAGGGTGATGAAGCCCCAGAACACGAGGAGGTGGGCGACGCCGGTGGCGTTGTTGCGACGCCGGACCGTCTTGTTCGACGCCACGGCGTAGAGCGAATCCACGATCGACTGGCCGCCGACCTTCCGGCCGTTGCCCCGCAGGCGCACTCGATCGGCGCTGCGGCCCTGGCGGTACTTCCTGACCCTGCGGACCCAGCCCCAGGCGAAGACGCCGGTGGCCACGGAGGCGAGGAGGTAGAAGAGGACCTCGGCGGCGGGGCCGAGCCCCTGGAAGACCTCCCGGGTCTCCGTGGCGAGCAGCACCGTCGGCCTCCTCCTACGAGAGCTTCTCGGCCAGGGCCGGTACGAGGTCGAACAGGTCGACGGTGGAGCCGTAGTGGGCGATGTCGAAGATCGGTGCCTGCTCGTCGGTGTTGCAGGCGATGATCAGCTCGGCGTCGCGCATCCCTTCGAGGTGCTCGGGTGCCCCCGAGATGCCGAAGGCCAGGTACACCCGCGGCTTCACCTTCAGGCCCGACTTGCCCACCTGGCGAGTCTTGGGCAGCCAGCCCTGGTCGGTGATCGGGCGCGAGGAGGCCAGCGGAGCGCCGAGGGCGTCGGCCAGCTCCTGAACCAGCTCGAGGTTGTCCTGGCTCCCGATGCCCCGGCCCACCGACACCAACAGGTCGGCGGCCGTGATGTCGACGTCGCCCGCCTCGGGGGTGATCATCCGCAGAAAGGCGGTGCGCAGATCGTCGAGGCCAGGCGGGGCGTCGATGGCCTCCACGGTTGCACCGCTGCCTCCTCGACCGGCGGCGGCCGGGAACGACCCGGCGATCACGGCCACGACGGCGCGCTCCCCGTCGATGCCGACCTCGGCGAGCAGCTTGCCGCCGTAGATCTGCGCCGTCGCGACGATGTCGTCGCCGTCGACGGCGAGATCGACGGCGTAGGACACGAGGGCGGCGTCGCTCCTGGGAGCGAGAGCCCCGGCGAGGTCGAGCCCGATGGTGGCGGTGCTCACCAGCACGAGCCGGGGTTGGACCGCTTCGACAACGGCCGTGACGGCGCGCTCCCAGGCCTCGGCGGTGTACGAGCGCAGCGCCGGGTGGTCGACGGTGACCACCCGGTCGGCGGCGCCGAGCTCCTCGGCGAGCGCCGGCGCGCCGACGAGGGCGACGACCGACTGGCCGCCGGCGCCGTGGGCCAGCTCGTTGGCCTTGCCGAGGAGCTCGAAGGTGGAGTCGGCCAGGGTGCCGTCGAGGTGCTCGGCCACCACCAGTACGTCGTTGGGCATGTGCTTCGCTCCCGTTACCTGAGGACGCCCTTGGCGCGGACGAGTTCGACGATGCGCTCGGCGACCTGGTCGGCGGAGCCGGTGAGCATCTCGGCGTGACCGGCCGCCTCGGGGGGATAGAGGCGACGGACGTGGAGGCCGCTCGCGGCCACCGGGGTCGGTACCTCGACGGTTTCGATGCCGCCGGCCTGCATGGCCTGTCGGATGCGGGTGATGGGCACGTAGCGCGGCGCCTGCCGGGCCGACTGCACGCCGACCACGGCAGGCAGGCGGACCTCGAGGTCGGCGCTGTTGCCACCGCTGAACTCCTGCTGGACGGTGGCGGTGCCCTCCTTGGCTTCGACCGAGATCGCCACGGCGACGTGCGGGATACCGAGCTGGGCGCCGAGCAGCGACGCCAGCTGGCCGTCGAGGTCGTCGGCCGCCTGCACGCCGGTGAGCACGAGGTCGGCGTCCTGGCCCTGCAGCCAGCTCGCCACGACCGCGGCCCTGGTGTGGCTGTCGATCCACGCGTCGGCGGCGCCGGTGCCGGTGAGCTTCACGGCCCGGTCGGCACCCTTGGCCAGCGCCGCGTAGAGCGTCTGGTCGACGTCGGGGTCGTCGAGGGCGACGACGATCACCTCAGCACCGGTGGCCTCCTTGATCAGGATGGCCTCCTCGAGGGCGTAGTCGTCGAACTCGTTGACCACGAACTTGAGGAACCCGCGCTCGATGTCGGTGCCGTCGTCGGACAGCTCGAGCTCCTCGACGAGATCGGGGACCTGCTTGATCGGCACGACGATTCGCACCGGCATCACCTCACACTTCTGCTGGGTCGGAACACCTCGTCGAGCGCGAGATCGGCGCGGATCTGGGCCGTGTCCTCGGCACTGGGCTCGAACGGGAAGTCGCGGAAGGGCTCCGACGGGCGGTAGGAGCCGTAGGGCCTCGTGCAGCCGGGCTCGCCTGCCTCGCCGGGGCAGCCGTTGGTCATGAAGGGCACGCCACTGTCGACGGCGGTGTCCACGACCGGGGTGTCGCCGCTGATCGAGGCCAGGCCGCCGTCGGCGTCGAAGGCGAAGTGGTCGGCGTCCCAGCCCTCGGTCTCGATGAGGTGCTTGGCGAGCTGGATCCGCCGCCAGCGGCGCAGCGACGACTTCGGGTGCTGGGCCAGCCGCGAGTCGGGCTCGGGGTTGAAGCAGAACAGGTACGACCAGATCTCCCGCGCCCGCAGCCGCAGGAAGATGTCGACGAGGTCGCGGTCGGTCTCGCCGAGGCCGACGAGGGTGTGGCAGTTCACCTTCCACGGCCCGAAGACATCGCGGGCGTGACCGACGATCTCCCAGTACTGGTCCCAGCGCAGCCCGGCGCCGCCGGCCGGCACGTCGGTGCGATGCCGGCGGAACAGGTCCTCGGTGACGGCGTCGATCCCGAAGCCGATCATGTCGACGCCGAGCGCCTTGAAGCGCTCGAGGCGGGCCCGGTTCAGCGTCGGCGGGGCCACGAGGATCGAGAGCGGGGTGCGGACGTACGCGCGGATGCGCTCGGTGATGTCGCACGTGTCGCGGTAGGCGAACGGGCTGGTGACCATCGAGATGCACAGGCGGGTGAGCGTGTCCTCGTGCCGTGCCATGCGCCGGACGAGCTCGTCGGTCTCGACGAGCGGCCAGTCGACGCGGATGAAGGACTTGTCCTGATAGTCCCCCGGGCGGGTCCGGGCCAGGCCGCAGTAGGAGCAGTCGGAGCGGCAGCCGTCGTCGTAGTTGAGCAATAGGTTGATGCCACCGAAGGCGAAGTCGCGGCTGAACCGCCCGGACTGGAAGCGCAGGGCTATGGCGCTGGCGCCGGAGATCCGCACCCAGTCGGGGCTGACCCCGGCGGCGGCCGGGGGCGCCCCGGCCATGGGCAGGTGCTTGACCGCCATCAGCCGGCCGCCTCCTTCTCCGGGAAGTAGCAGGACCCGAGGCGGGTCGGGGCGGCGACCTGTCGCCCGGCGGCGCGGTCGCCAGCATCGAGCACGACCGCGACCAGCTCGTCGGTGGAGAGCCCCAGCTCATCGTCGATGCGCGCGGCACGAGCGGCGCGGGCCACGTCGGCGGCGTCGAGCGACTTCCACCGCAGCGCCTCCTCGAACCGGGCGAGCGCTGGGGGGAGCTCGTTGAAGTCGCCGGTGAACAGGGCGCTCTTGATGGTGGCTCCGTTCAGGGCGAGGTACAGGCGCACCAGGCCGGAGGGTGTCTTGAGCAGCGCAGTCCCGGTGGCATCGGGGTGGGGCGTGCGCTGGGCCAGCCACTCCGTCGTCCGGTACTTGCGGGCGAGGAGCGCCTCGGCGGCCGCCGCCTCCGCGGGATCCACCTCGGCCACCTCGAGCTCGATCTCGAGGGCCTTGGCGAAGCCGGTGGCGATGACGTGGCGCAACGCGGCGCCGTCCCAGGCGTCGCCGGTCTCGCCGGTGACGGTGGTGACCCGCTCGCCCACCGCCGCCGCCGCCTTGTCGCCCAGCTTGGCGGCCGGGATGCGCAGGACCTCGAGCATGAAGCCGACGTCGAGGTCGGCGAGCACGCTCGAGTGGAAGAGGAACCCGCCGTTGCCGTCGAGGTAGAGGCCGAGCCCGGCGATCTTGCGCCCACCGGCCTCGAGGTCGTTCTTGCCGCGGAAGTTCGTGTCGATCCCGAGCTCTGCCAGGCCGAGTTGGATGCCGGTGGCGTAGCGCTCCAGGAGCTCCTTCGGCCGTTGCGCTGCCGGCGCCCGGGTGATCAGGGCGACACCGAGTTGGCCGGCGCCCATGACGATGGCGCCGCCGCCCGTCGGTCGGCGGTTGACGCCGGTGCCCGTGCGGCGACAGGCGTCGAGGTCGACCTCGGCGTCGAGGTGCTGGAACCGGCCGACGAGGGCGGCGTGGTCGGCGTAGGTGTAGAGGCGCAGCGTCGGCGGGCGATCGGGCGCGCCGCGGTGGTAGCCGGCCATGAGGCCCTCGTCGAGGGCGAGCCCCTCGTCGGCGAGCACCCGGTCGTGGGCGAGCAGGCGCCAGCGGCGGTCGTCGGACATCACGATCCCGTCCGTGCCGGTTTGGCGAGGGAGACCTCGGTGAAGGTGGCACCTCCTTCACCGGCCCACGTGAGTGAGCAGCAGTACTCGTAGAGCTTCGGTTCGAGCCCCCGCGAGCGGGCGTAGTCGATGATCCCGTCGGCCGGGTAGGCGATGCCGTTCAGCCCGCTGTCCACCGCGGCCTCGTCGAGCGCCACCTTCATCGGCCCGAGCGGGCGGGCGCAGCCGAGGTTGACCTTGGTGGCGGGCATGGCGGCGCGGGCCGCGCCGAAGAAGGCGGTGACGTCGCGCTCGGGCGGCGGTGGCAGGTGCGCCATCGGCGTGCCGACGAGGGGCACGAGCACCACGAGGATGAGGGTCGAGACCGGGTACCGCGTCACCATCTCGAGGGCGCGGTGCTCGCCCAGGAACGTGCCGTGGTGCAAGCCGAGGACGATGTGCGGGATGATGCGCAGCCCGGCGTCGGCGAGGAGCGCCAGGGACCGGTCGAAGTCGGCGACGGTGAGATCGAGGTGGTAGACGTCCCGGATCGTCGCGTCGGCCCCGATGATGTCGAGCATGACGCCGTCGACGTCGGCCTGCGCCAGGCCGGTGGCCAGCTCGGGCGTGACGACGCCCGAGTGGACGATCACCTTCATGCCGAGCTCGTCGCGGATGCGCGGCACGTGCACGAGGTGGGGCAGGTGCGGCACCGAGCCGTTGCGGCCCGACCCGCCGGAGACGAGCAGCCCGTCGCTCCCCTGCGCCTTGAGGTCGCGGGCCAGCTCGAAGAGGTCGGATCCGGCTCGCACGGAGATCATCCCGTCGAGCACCTTCGACTGACAGTGGTCGCACTGCAGGGCGCACGCCGACCCGGTCACCGACACCGGCAGGAACCGGCGGGGGTTCGACGGCTTCCACTCGCTCGTCTCCCACCGCTTGAGCCCGGGCGCGTAGAACTCGATCTCGTCCGGGAAGTGTGCCTGCCGGATGCGGAAGGGCTCCAGGGCCGCCGCCGTGCTCATTCGGCGAGCACCCCCTTCAGCCGGTAGTCGGCGACCTTGGCGGCGAACCAGGGACCGATGTCGTCGCCCGCGACCAGTGCCGACGCCTCGGCGTCGAGGTCGGCGGGGGCGAGCTCCACCAGCCAGGCGGCGAAGGGGTCGTCGTGCACCGAGCGCGGCTCGTCGGCGGCGGCGTCGTTCACGGCCACCACCGAACCGGACAACGGCGACTCGAGCGGGCCGACGAACGTCTCGGCCTCCAGCGTGCCGACGGCATCACCGCGCTCGACCACGGTGCCGACGGCCGCCAGGGCGAGCTGGGCCAGCGTGCCCATCGTCTCGAGCCCGAGCGGGTCGAGACCGAGCCGCACCGTGCCCGCCAGGCGCTCGACCCATACGTGGGTGTGGGGGTGGTACGCGCGATCGATTGCGACTCTGTAGCCCTCGATCTCCAAACGGTCGGCGTTCACGGGAGGCTCCTCGCCGCGCCCACGAGGGTGTCGGCCACGCGGTGGCCGGCCGGCCCGAACGGCGCCAGGGCATCGCCCAGATCGTCGATCGACCGGCCCACGAGGGCGTCCCCGACAGCCGGCGCCCGCCCGTCGAGGTCCGGACCGCTCACGACGGCGCGGTCGATGCGACCGTCGATCATCGAGGCGACGATCGTGCTGGTGCCGGCGTCGAGGGCGAGGACCGACACGCCGGCGCGGATCTTCACCTGCCAGTGCTTCGGCCCCGGCCGATCGGGCCCGCGCACCCACTCGGAGTCGGAGAATCGTCGATCGAGCTCGTCGAGGCGTTCCTGCTCGACGATGGTGAGCGCACCCGCCCGCGGGGGGAGGCCGAGCGCGGCTCCGTAGGCGCGCACGGCGGCGGCGCGGAACGCGCCGGCGTCGACGACGGTCGGCGCGACATACCTGCGCATCAGCCGCAGCACCTCGGCGCGGGCGACCGCCGACGGCGCCTGGAGCACCGCGGTGGCGGCTTCGTGGTCGAATCGCTCGATGAGGTTGCCGACCACGATCACGGCGTCGCCGAGCTGGCCCGCACCGTGGCCGCACACCTTGCGGTCACCGACCACGATCTCGCCGGCGTCGTCGAGCACGGCGTCGACGCCGCAGTCGCGGAAGGCGGTGACCGCCGGAGCGAGCAGGCGCCGCAGCGCCGTCGTGCGCATTGGCGGCAGCGACGACGCCGGCACGGTGATCTGGAAGAACAGCTGCCCGTCATCGAGGTAGACGGGGCCGCCGCCGACCATGCGCCGGTACACGGGCAGGTTGCGTCGCCGGCACTCGGCGAGATCGATCTCGTCGAGACGCCGGTGGTACCCGATGCACACGTAGGGCTCGGCCGGACGCAGGAACGAGAGCGTCGGCGAGACACCGGTCGCCACGCCCGCAGCGATGGCGTGCCACAGGGTTTGGGATCGCAACGGCGCGACCAGCCCGAAGTCGAGCACGCGAAGGACGTCAGTCGACACGGGGGCCCATCGCCTCGTCGATCAGCTCGATGATGTCGACCACGCGGAGCTGCTCGTTGCCGGTCGACTTGGCGCCGTCCTCGAACCGCGAGACCTCGTAGGGGCAGCACACCGCCAGCACGTCGGCGCCCGACTCGACCGCCTCCCGCACCCGCCGCTCCGAGAGGCGCTCGCTGGTGTGGTTGGCGGTGAGGCCGTCGAGCCACATCCCGCCTCCACCGCCACCGCAGCAGTAGCCGTTCTCGCGGCAGCGGCTCATCTCGACGAGCTGGATGCCGGGGATCGCCTCGATCAATCGGCGCGGGGCGTCGTACTCGCCGTTGTGACGCCCGAGGTAGCAGGGGTCGTGGAAGGTGACCGTGGCTTCGAGCTCCCGCTTCCACTCGATCCGGTCGACCAGCGGCGCCAGCAGCTGGGTGTAGTGCAACACGTCGTACTGGTGGCCGTGTTTGGGGTACTCCTTCACGAGGGCGTTGAACCCGTGCGGGTCCGGCGTCACGATCCTGGCGAACTCGTACTTGTCGAGCGTGGCCACGACGTCTTCCATGAGCGCTTCGAACAGGCCCTTCTCGCCGGCCAGCCGCTGCGAGTCGCCGATGGTCTTCTCCTCGGCGCCGAGGATGGCGAAGTCGACCCCGAGCGCGGTGGCGACGCGGGCGAAGGCCTGGGCGGCCTGCTGGCCGCGTGGGTGGAAGCTCCAGTAGTCCTCGACATAGACGAGGACGTCGACCGGACCGGGTTCGGTGGGCAGGACCCGCACCGGTACGCCCGCCGCCTTGGTCCAGGCGTGGCGCTTGCGCGGGTTCTCACCGAGGCAGTTGCCGTACCGGAAGGTCTTCTCGAACACGTCCTGGAGCTCGGCGGGGACGTGCCCGTCGCTGACCGCCACCTCGCGCACGGCCGGCATGATCTGGATCATGTCGACCTCCTTCGGGCACACGCGGAGGCAGTTCATGCATGTGGTGCACATCCAGAGGTCGTCGTCCTCGAACAGGTCGAGGCCGAGCTGCACCTTGCGGTGGATCTTCCGTGGCCCGTAGTCGCCGACGAGGTCGACGGGGCAGACGGGCACGCACTTGCCGCAGCCGTAGCACCACTCGAGCGACTCGCCGCCCTCGAGGGCGCCGATCTTCTCGAAGCCCTCCGTCGTGTAGTCCCAGATGACGCGCTGCTCGAACATGCGGTTCCACATGCCGGGCAGCTCCCATTCGCGACCCGAGATCGGCGACGCGACCGTCGCGGTCCCGTGCTCGATGGCGAGGGGGATCTGCTTGCGACCGCCGACAGGCATCCGGTCACACCTCCGGGCGGTAGACGCCGAGCAAGCGGCGGACGAGGTCGGGCAGGTCGGGGACGATCTTGTTGAACTCCTGGGTCATCCGCATGCGCAGGACCGTGTACATGTAGATCGCGTAGACCGACGCGAGGAACACGTCGATGGCGAAGGTCGGCTCGCCGTGGGCGGTGAAACCGGCGGCCCGGCCCGTCTCGTGCACGAAGGTGACGGCCTCGCCGATACGGACGTAGGTGTCGCCCCGCCCGAAGCCGGCGAGGTCGAGCTCCTCCATCGTGACGAGGCGCAACGAGCCCGTCTCGATGCGTGGGTCCCACATCCAGCGGGTCCACAGCCAGTACCGGTCGGGGTAGGTGAAGTGGAGCAGCTCGCCGGGCAGGTCGAAGGCCGGATCCTCGAAGCCGGCCAGGGCGGCGTCGAAGCGCTCGATCCGCGCCGGGACCGGCGCCGGCCCGTGGAGCAGCTCGTGCACCTCGGCGGCGAGGCGGTCGGCGCCGACCCCGTCGATGATGGCGTCGGCCTTGCGCCGTGTGGCGAAGATGCTGCGCAGCACCCGGCGGAGGTCACCCCGACCGAGGGTGGCGGCGCGCCCGTCGGCGAGCAGGGCGGCGAAGCCGGCGGACTTGGCGGCGCAGGCGTCGGCGATCCCGACGAGGTCGTCGCCGGAGACGCGCGCCAGCACCTCGCCCATGAACTCCTCGGCAGTCTGGGTGTCGACGACCTGCCCTGGCATCGGCCGGCTCCGTCAGCCCGCCGTCGCTGCGGAGAGCGAGCGCACCAGTGACACGGCCCGGGCGGCGGCCGCGCCGCCCGTCGACACGGAGTCCTCGAGGTCGGCGGGGCCGAGCGCGGCACCGCAGGCGAGCACGCCCGGCCGGCTCGTCGAGACCGTGTCGAGCGGCGGCTGGGCGGCGTCGATGAACCCGTACTTGTTCTGGGCGATCCCGAGCACGTGCGCCATCGACTTGGTCCCGAGCGACGGCTCCATCCCCACCGACAGCACGACGATGTCCATGGGGACTTCCATGGGACGGCCCATCGTGGTGTCCTCGCCCCGGACGAGCAG
The DNA here is from genome assembly GCA_035693765.1 of Acidimicrobiales bacterium. Classification (GTDB taxonomy): domain Bacteria; phylum Actinomycetota; class Acidimicrobiia; order Acidimicrobiales; family VFJN01; genus ZC4RG19. The sequence goes on along the minus strand of DASSGC010000571.1, from coordinate 4,657 downwards.
CTTGTCGCCCTTGGGCAGGACCTCGGTGATGATGCCCTTCACGTACTGGACGTGGTGCTTCTCCTGGGCCGGCCAGTAGATCTCGTTCTCCCAGTAGCCGTACATCCGCATGTCGATGTAGAAGATGAAGACCTTGCAGCCGGGGAGCTGCTGGCGGACCTCGATCGCCTCCTTGGACGCGACGCCGCAGCAGACCTTGGAGCAGTACTCGTTGCCGATCTGGCGGTCACGGCTGCCGACGCACTGCACGAAGCAGATGCGCTCGGGGGGCAGGCCGTTGGACGGCCGCACTACCTCGTGCGCCTTGAGCATCGCCTCCAGGTCCTGGAGGGCGATCACGTCGGGGTACTCGTAGTACCCGTACATCTGGGTCTCACGGCCGGGATCGAAGTGCTGGAAGCCGGTCGCCACGATGACCGCGCCGGCATCGACGGTCGATGCCCCGCCCGGGGACGTGATCGTCACCTGGAACGCACCGGCCTCCCCCTCGCAGGCCGTGACGCTGCTCTCATAGCGAACGTCGACAAGGGGGCTGGCGACGACCGGATCGATCATGCGCCCCATCGCCACCTCGGCACTCTCGAAGTTCGGCGTCAGGGCCGCGTAGTTCTCACGGATCGGTGTGCCGCCCAGCTTCGCCGTCCACTCGACCAGCACGACAGCCGTGCCCAGCTCGGCCACCCTGCGGGCGGCTTCGAGCCCGGCCGGACCCCCTCCGATGACCACGACGGTGTCGTTCGACATCGCCCCCCTCTCCTCGGTTGTGTGCTTCGGCCCGGCGGCGCGCCGGGGTCAGGCGTCGACGTCTTCCCAGGTGAGGAACTCGGCCTCACCGTTCTCGAGGCGCTTGATGTCCTCCTGGAACTCCGCCCAGGCGGCCTGCCAGTCGATGCCCATCTTCTCGAGCAGCGGCCGGTAGTCAGCCGAATGCCAGTGCAGCTGGCAGACCTTGTACGGGTGCGCGCCCATCGCCAGCGCCGCGAACTGCGCCTCGGACATGACCGGCACGCCGACGTTGCGTTCGTGGGCCTGGGCCGCGAACTGGCTCTTGTCGAGGGTGGTGACGCACCCCGTGTCGTGGGTGAGCACGACGTCAGGGTTGGCCTCCTCCTTCATCACCTCGATCTTCCGCATCGTCGCGAACGACCGCGTGAAGTCACGCTGCACGAGGATGTGGCGGAACCCGAAGCCGCAGCAGTCGAACCACGTCGAGTACGAGCGCACCTCGGCACCGAGGGACTCGGCCACGCCGGTGACGATCGCCGTGCGCTGGCCGCCGTACACGTCGGGGTCGTAGATGGCGTCGCCCTCGACGAGCTTGTAGTAGTGGCACGCCGGGTGGACCGTCGCCACGATGCCGTCCATGCTGCGCACCTGATGGGCGGCGATCTCGTTGCGCATCGCCCAGAACCACTCCGAGTAGTGCACGATCTCCTCGGGCATGACCATGGGCTTGCCGAGCTTGGCCATGATCCGGCCGACCTCGTGGCGCAGCTCGGGGTGCAGGATCAGCTCCTCGCGCACCTCCTTGTAGTGGCCGTAGGAGGTGCCGCAATGGATGAGCGGGTAGTAGCCCGTCTCCTTGGCCGCCGCGAAGTTGCGCATCGCCACCGCCGCCTGCGCCGCCGCGTTCGACGTGGCGCTGGCGTAGTAGTTCCACGCCGTGCACGACGTCTGATCCCTGGGGTCGTTGTAGTCGAGGCCCAGCTTGCGCATCACCCAGAAGATCGACGTCGAGTAGCCGGGGATGTGGCCGCACTGGCCGCACGACTTGTGGTGCCACAGCCCCGCTGTGGGGACCTTCTTCGGACGGCCGTACTTCGTCGGCGCCTCGACGTAGGGTTCCGGGACCCGTTCGACGATCCAGTCGCCCTCGTCCTCGATCCGGAAGAGCTCCTCGTGGAAGTCGTCGGGAACACGGTCGGGGTCGCGCTCGAACTTCGCCTTCTTCTTCAGCAACGCGTCGACAGGGATGGTCATCGCTCGATCCCTTCCTCTTCGAGGCGCTCCTCCATGACCTCTTCGAGGATCATGTGGAGGCCCTCGTCGACTTCCTTGATCATGTCGAGGGCGCCGGTCTCGAACCAGATGAGGTACAGCTCGACGAGCGTGCGCTCGTCGACGGCCCAGCCCGTCGACGTGGTGTGCAGCGTCTCGGGCGGCAACGCCCGTCGCCACAGGTCGAGGTTGTCGGAGACGTCCTTGACCTCGGGCCCCCAGTCGGGGAAGGCGTCGGGCTGGAGCATGTCGGGCGACACCTGGGTGCCGGTCGACATGATCTTGTAGATGATCCGCGAGTAGCCCTCGAGGGCTTCCTTGGCCGAGGCCAGGCCGTTGTTGACGGCGACCTCCCGCATGATCGTGATGATCCCGCCGGGGTTGTTGCCCCGCGGGCAGCGCACGCACGAGAAGCACTGGGAGCACTCCCAGATGTCCTCCTGCATCTGCTGGTACACGAGCTCCACGTCCTCACGGGCAGCGGCCTGGGCGACCCGCCGCGGGCTGAAGTCGTAGAAGCGCGCCGAGGGGCACGCCGCCACGCAGATGCCGCACTCGTAGCAGCCGTAGAGGTAGTCGGGGAACCGCATGTCGGCCCGCACCTCGTCGAAGAGGCGCTGCTTCTCCTCGAACGGGACGCCCTCGAAGCCGGCGACGTGGCCGCTCTTGTAGAGAGCACTCGTCGTGACCGCCATCAGAACGACACCACCGCATCGGCCTGCATGGCGAGCTCGTTGAACGCAGCCCCGCCGATCATCTCGATCCCGTCGATCAGGTCCTCGATGGCCAGGTCGTTCAGGTCGAGCGACGGCTGGCACACGAGGAGGCGCACCCCGAGACTGGTGGCCTGCTCGATGAAGTACGACAGCGGCTGCCCGCGGTCGCCTTTGGGGCCGATCTTGTCGACGACCACACGTTGGAGCAGCTGGGGGCCGTACATCGTGAAGTAGATCGCCACCTCGCACTCCATGGCGGCAGCCGAAGCAGCGAGGAAGAACGGCGTCGCCGACCGGCCCGGATCGTTCACACCGTGGGTCTGGACATAGAGGACCTTGCCCTCAGCATCACCCGACCACCCCTTCATTTGGCCCGTCGCAGCAGCACGTGGAAGACGTCGCCCCGACGCTCGATGCCGAGCAGCTCGTGGCCCGTCCGGGACGACCACGCGTGCATGTCGGGGTCGACGCCCGGATCGGTCGCGAGCAGCTCGAGCACCTCACCGACCTCGATGCCCTTGATCGCCTGGGAGGTCTTGATGACGGGCAGCGGGCATGCCATGCCGGTGCAGTCGAGGGTGCGCACCGGCGACGCGACCTCTGCCATGGCTCCCCCTTCGCGCCAGCCGCCCCTCGACGGATATGCGCATGTACGAATATACTTACGCGGTCGTGCATGTCAAGGGGCGAAGCCGAGGGGGCCGCGGTGATGGCGAGCGACCGCTCATGACGATCTATGACCTTCGGTGTGACCGGTGCGACGCCGTGCTCGTCGGGCCCGCTACGCCGACGCCGGGTGGCGGCGTCAGGGGCGTCCGGTTCCGCTACCACCCGGGAGCCCCCGAGCTCGGTGACGACGCCGGACTGCTGTGCGAAGCGTGTTGGCACGACTGCGCGGCGTGGTTTGGGGCGCAGGTGATCGGCCAGTGCTCGCGCTGTGGCGTGGACCTGCGCGCCGCGCCGGCTCTCGTCGTGTCAGCCGTTGGCGAGCTCGCTGGGTGGCTGCTCTGCACGGCTGATGCGCTCGAGTTCCTCAACTCCCTGCGGACCGTCGAGCCCAAGCTCGATCCCCGGACGTTCCGGCTCCCCGTCGCGATGACCCTGACAGATACGCCCGTGCAGCTCCGGGACCGCCCAGAAAGCGCAAAGTGAACGATGTCGGTCGTCTACGAATATTCCCTGACGCGCATGATTGACGTACGCTGCTGAGCCATGGCGAAGACGACGACGACTCGCCTCGACGCCCCGCTCCGAGCAGAGCTTGAAGAACTGCACGCCAGGATCTGCAAGGCGCTGAACGACCCCAAGCGCCTGCTGCTCCTCTACGCCCTCGGCGAGTCGCCACGCACGGTGTCCGAGCTGTGCGAACTGCTCGACGCCCCCCAGGCGAACATCTCCCAGCACCTCGGGGTCCTGCGTGACCGCGGCGTCGTCGACGCCACCCGCAACGGCAACAGCGTCCGGTACTCGCTGCGCCACGCCAAGGTCCTCCAGGCGATCGACCTCCTGCGCGAGGTCATGGCCGATGAGTTCGAACGCCAGCACGCCTTGCGGCAACCGGCGACTGCCCGCCGCTGAGCGATCCCGGCGCCGCGCCGTCGGCTGACGGATACCGGCGCCGCCACGGGATGGCCCGCCCGGCCCCGCGCCGAACCGGCATCGCCGCCGGTCGCGCCGCGAGTCGCCGAGGGCGTCGCCGTGATGGTCTACCCGCCCCGTTTGGCACCTGGACAAGCACCTGGCGCCGGGCGGTGTCGGACTGTGATGCGTTAACATCAGATGCATGCGCACCACGCTCACCTTGGATGACGATGTGCTCCTCGCCGTCAAGGAGAGGGCACGACGCGAGAACCGAACCGCTGGTGAGGTGCTGTCTGATCTGGCTCGCCAGGCGCTCACGGGCGGGGGCGGGCCCGCGACCGGTCGTAGGCGGCGAGGCCGCC
>DASSGC010000570.1:0-4304 GCA_035693765.1 Acidimicrobiales bacterium | reverse complement strand
ACACCGAGATCTCGACGGGGACGATCGTGCCCCGCTGGCTCTCGGTGGCTGCGTTGTAGGCCTTGCAGAAGTCCATGATGGCGACGCCGTGCGGGCCGAGCGCCGTGCCCACGGGGGGCGCAGGCGTGGCCTGGCCGGCGGGGATCTGGATCTTGACGACGGCCAGCACCTTCTTCTTGGCCATGGGATTTCCTCTCGGGAGAACGGGGGCGGACGCCGTCAGGCGTCAGACGCGACCGACAAGTCTGGCGTGCGGCGCACGCAGGCTGCCAGTCGGTCGCCGGCCGGGGGCCGGCGCCGGGTGATCAGAGCTTGGCGACCTTGCTGAACTCGAGCTCGACCGGGGTCTCCCGGCCGAAGATGTTGACCAGCACCTTGAGCTTGAGCTGGTCCTCGTTGAGCTCGATGACCTCGCCGGAGAAGTCGGCGAAGGGCCCTTCCTTGACCCGCACGGTCTCGCCGATCTCGTACTCGAGGCGCGGCTTGGTGCGGGTGCTGACCTGCTCCTCGCCGCCCTTGGGCATGAGGAAGGCCTCGACGTCGCGCCGGGGCAGCGGGGAGGGCTTGGCGCCCTGCCCGACGAAGCCGGTCACGCCGGGCGTGTTGCGGATGACGAACCAGGCGGTGTCGTCGAGCTCGGCCCGCACCAGCAGGTAGCCGGGGAACATCTTGCGCTGGGCCACGATGCGCTTGCCGTTCTTGAAGTCGACGTAGTCCTCCATGGGGATCACGACTTCGTAGACGGCCTCTTCGGCGTTCATCGAGTGGATGCGGGCCTCGAGGTTCTGCTTGACCTTCTTCTCGTAGCCCGACTGGGTGTGGACCACGAACCACCGGCCGGGGCGGGTGAAGGGGTTGTCGATGACCGGCTGCTCCAGCAGCAGCTCGTCGTCGGTGAGCACCTCCGCCTCCGCCCCGGCCCCGTTGGTGTCGGTGTCGGTGGAGCCGGTGTCGGCGACATCGGCATCGGCAGACACGGTGTCGGCAGACACGGTGTCGGCGGCATCGGTGTCGGCGACGTCGGCGCTCGCGTCCGGCGCCTCGGCACCGGCCGGCGCGGTGTCGTCGACGTCGGCCGTGGCGGACTCGCCCGACAGCACGTCGGTCTGGTCGGAACCCGACTCGACGTGCAGGTCGGGGGTGGTGAGATCGGTGTCGTCAGGGGGGCTCATCGTTCGAACAGCTTGAAGACAGCTTCGCCGAAGGCGAAGTCGAGGAGGGCGATGTAGGCCGTCAGCACGACCACCGTGATCAGCACGATGATCGAGTAGTTGATGATCTCCGACCGCGAGGGCCAGGCGACCTTCCGCAGCTCGTCACGCACCTCGCGGATGAACTGCGTGGGGCTCGTGCGCTTGTCCCTGGTGGGGCGCGGCGCCTGGGGCGCAGGCCGCTTGCGGGGCGCGGGCGCGCCGTCGGCGGTGACCTGGCCCTGCTTCTGCAGCATGCGCTTCTGCTGTCGGTTCATCGCCATGGCGAGACCCTCGGATGGTGGAGATCGGTGACGGGAAAGATGCAGGGCAGGAGGGACTCGAACCCCCAACCTGCGGTTTTGGAGACCGCTGCTCTGCCAGTTGAGCTACTGCCCTTTGGGGGTGAACCGGGACAGCCTATCCCCTCCCTGACGCGGCAGGACAAGGCGGCCAGGCCGCAGCACGCGTGGTCAGGAAGGCGCTCGACCGTGGTCACTCGACCGCCAGGCACGGTTCGCCTCCTCGAATTGTAGGCGGGCCGCAGCGAGGTCGTACGGCTGCTCCTCGTCCAGTCCGGTCGCCCACTGGCTGCGGGGCTGGTTGACGAAGTCGCCCCCGTAGATGTGGATGGCGCCCGTCAGGCTGCGGCGGGGGTTCGACACGGCGTGGATCGTGTCGTCGCCCAGCAGCAGCACGTCGCGCTCGACGATCTGGCGCCCGCCGCTCTCCTCGAGCCCGTGCCGGTCGGGCCCCGACCGCCGGTAGAAGGCATTGTCCTCCTGGCCCGCGTAGATGCCGATGGCGGCCCACATGCGGTGGTCGTGGGGGAACAGGCGCATCCCCGGCGCCCAGACCACGTGCAGCACGGTCAGGTCGGTGGACTGGTGGAGGAGGTTCAGGCCGCCCTCGGTGGGGGCGAAGGCGTCGGCCACCGGCCCGGGGTCGGCGAGCGTGCGGTCGAGCAGCTCGCGCACCGCCCGCCGGGCTTCGGTCTCGGCCCCGGCGGCGACGCAGGCGGCCACGAAGTCGTCGATGTCGAACATGTGACCAGCCTCGCGCTCCGGGCGTCGGGGCGCCCGCGGCGCCAGGGGCCCCGACGCCCCGACCGCCGGCCCCGGTCAGCCGGGCAGCAGGTCGACGACGTCGGCGTGGATGACGGCCAGGCCCTGGTCGAAGGTCGCCAGCCGCCCGCCGCGGGCGCGTGCCTGGGCCGCGAGGTACCCGTCGGTGACCTGGCGGTCGCCGATCACGCCACGCAGTGCTGCGGCGGTGTAGGGCTGGTCGTCGGTCCAGAACCGGTGCCGCTCATGGCCCGTGAGCCCCTCGAGCACGGCCAGTGCGCCCGCCGCCGGGACGCCGTTCCGGAAGAGCAGCCGGACGAGCGTGCCCTGGGTGATGGCGCTGGTCGCGAACGGGTCGTCCGATCCGGCGAACCACGCGCGGGCGGCGCCGTGATGGACGTGGTCGACGACCGCCAGGGCGGCGAGCACGTTGCCGTCGAGCAGGGTCGTCACCCCTCGTCCTCGAGGGCCGCGACGTCCTCGCTGGTCACCGGCCGCCACAGCCGCACCCGCGGCAGGCCGGTCAGCTCGTCCCGCGTGACCACAGGCGTCTCGTCGGTCAGCAGGGCCCCCCGCAGCACGTCCGCGATGGTCTGGCTGAGGGTCTGCTTGCGACTGCGCGCCAGGGCGGTGGCGAGCTGATGCAGGTCGGCAGGGAGGTCGATCGTCGTCCGCACCCCCCGCATGCTACGCGCCATGCATCATGATGCGCCCGCGTCGTGATGCGGGGCCCTACCCGGCGAGGCGGGTGCGGCGGGTGCGGGTGGCGAAGACGATCGCTCCCGCGGCGCCGGCGGCGGTGGCCGCGGCCAGGCCGCCGAGGTAGGCGATGCGCCGGCCCGACAGCAGCGAGCGGACGGCGTGGCGCTCGCCCGCCTCCTCCAGCCCGGCCAGGATGTCGGCCAGCAGTCCGGGAGCAGGCTCGAGCACGTCGGTGCGCAGCGCCCGCATGGCCCGCAGGAGCTTGCGGTACTGCACGACCTCCGCCTGGCAGCGCAGGCAGCGCTCGACGTGCCGGCGCTCGGCCCGACCGAGCCGCGCGTCGCCTTCGGCCGTGGCCGCGAGGGCCTCGCCCAGGTCCTCACACCGCACGGTGTCCACCTCCTCCCGGGAGAGCCTCAACCCGCACGGGTCTCTCCCTCGCGCCGACCGAACAGCTGGTCGCGCAACTTGTTCCTGGCCCGGTGCAGCCGGACCTTCGCCGCCGACTCCGAGATGCCGAGCTCGGCCGCGATCGCCTCGTGCGGCAGGTCGTAGACGTCCCGCAGCACGACGACCGACCGGAGCCGGGGTGGCAGCGTTTCGAGCGCCGCCCGCAAGCGGCCCCGCATGTCGTTCGCGTCCGCCCAGAGCTGGGGATCGTGGTCGGGGCGGGGGTCGACCAGCGGTGCGCTGTCGTCGAGCTCGTCGTGGCGGTGCCGGTTGCGGCGACCGAGGTGGGTCGCCGCGCAGTTCGCGGTGATGCGGTACATCCACGTCGAGAACTGCGCGTCGCCACGGAACCGCCGCAGTCCCCGGAAGGCCCGCAGGTAGGCCTCTTGCACCACGTCTCTCGCATCTTCCTCGTTGCCCGTCAACCGGTAGGCGAGCGTGTACGTGTCCGCGTGGGTCACGCGCACGAGCTCGTCGAACGCTTCCCTGTCGCCGTCCTTGGCGGCGGCGACCAGCTCGGCCACCTCACGTGGCATCAGATGCTTCGACTCCCCCCGTGCGGTAACTGTTACGCGACGATTTCGTGACGCCGCCGCGCCTGCGGTCCGGCGACGCCGACGACCCCGCCGGCGGGCGGGGTCGTCGTCCGGTTCGGTTGTGACGGGGCGCCTCCCACGGTCCGGGTCAGCGGGTCTCCTTGTGGACCGTGTGCTGGCGCTCCCACCGGCAGTACTTCTTCATCTCGATGCGCTCGCGGTCGTTCACCTTGTTCTTGGTGGTGATGTAGTTGCGGCGCCTGCACGAGGTGCACTCGAGGGTGACGTGCACCCGCTTCTCGCTGGCCTTGGCCATCGCTGTCTCCTACTTGACGATCTCGGTGCCCCCGCCGCCCGCCCCT
>DASSGC010000569.1:0-4083 GCA_035693765.1 Acidimicrobiales bacterium | reverse complement strand
GCTGCGGCTGCTCGGCGTCAGCGCCGCCGGATGGGCGGCGTGGTCGTGGTCGTTCGGCCGGGTGGCCTGGACGGTGGCGGCCGCCGCCCTCGCCTACCACGCGCTCTGCATCGCCCGGTGGGGGCGCACGGCGGGCAAGTGGCTCACCGGGCTGCGGGTGGAGATGCCGGCCGGCGGGCCGGTGGGACCGGCCCGGGCGCTGTGGCGGGGCGTGTGGGCCGCGGCCGTGTACCTGCCGTGGGTGGTGGCGCCCGCGCTCCTCGTCGGCGGATGGCTGACGGTCGTGGCGGGCGATCGCCGGTCGCCGGCCGATCGCGCCGCCGGCACCCGGGTCGTCCTAGCGTGACCGGTGGATGGTGACGATCGACGACGTCCGGGCGGTGGCCGCCGACCTGCCCCGCAGCTACGAGGTGCTGGTGCGGGACCGGGTGAAGTTCCGGGTCGGTCGCATCGTCTACCTGGCGTTCTCCCGGGACGAGACGCTCATGGGCTTCGGCTTCCCCAAGGAGGAGCGCACCGCGCTGGTCGAGTCGGAGCCCCACAAGTTCCGCATGCCGCGGCCGTCGGACCTCCGCTACAACTGGGTGGTCGTCGACCTGGCCGCCATCGACGAGGACGAGATGCGGGAGCTGGTGCTCGACGCCTGGCGGATGGTGGTGCCCAAGCGCGTGGCCGCCGCCCACCTCGGCGACTGACGCGATGAGGCGCGTGCCAGGCTGGGGCGGTGCACGAGCGCTACGAGCCGAAGACCATCGACGTCGCCAAGGACGCGGGCGTCACCATCGCGTTCCACGACGGGTACGTCGCCGCCTTCGACCTGATGCGGCTCCGGCTCGGCTGCCCGTGCGCCACCTGCCGGGGGCTGCGCGACCAGGGCGTGGCGACCTGGCCCCGGCCCGGCAGCCCCCAGCCGCTCCGGATCGCCGGCGCCCGCCTGCACGGTGCCTGGGGCTTGGTCGTGGTCTGGAACGACGGACACGACACCGGCATCTACCCGTTCGAGTCGCTGCGGCGGTGGCACGAGGGCGGCGTCGCGTTCGCGCCCGACTCGGGCCTCGGCGGGTCGGGCTGACGCGCGGGTCAGGCTGACGCACCCCCCGGGCCGGGGACGGCGAGCAGCTCCATCACCCCGACGTTGATCCCCTTGGCCAGCACGTCGATGTCGTCGGCCGTGTCGTAGTCGCCGGTGATGCCGAAGGTCAGCTCGCCGTCGTAGGAGAAGATCGACACACCCACCCGGAGGGGGGCGGCGAGCGGCACGTACGGGCATGCCCGCAGCATGCGGCGGCCGCACGCGTACAGGGGGAACTGCGGGCCCGGGACGTTGGTCGTGACCGTGTCGAGGTTGCCCATCCGCCGGGCCGCCCGCGTGGCCACCCGCATGCCCAGGCTGAGCAGCAGGGGCGGGGTGAAGCCGCCGAGCGACGTCAGCGCCTCGCCGGCGACGGCCTGGCGCGACTCCTTGAGGTCCGCGAGCTGGGTGCGGATGGCGTGCAGGCGCTCGATCGGGTGGTCGAGGTGCACCGGCAGGTCGGCGAACATGGCCGACACCCGGTTCTGCAGGGTGCCGTCGCCACCGGCCGGCCCACCGTCGGGGCGGGGCCGCACCGACACCGGCACCAGCGTGCGGATGACCCGGTCGTCGACGGCCTCGTTGCGCGCCGCCAGCAGGTCGCGGAACCCGCGGGTGATGGTGGCGAGCACGACGTCGTTCACGGTGCCGCCGTGCGCGGTGCGGACGCGCTTGACGTCGTCGAGCGGCACGTGGGTCCAGGTGTAGCGGCGGTGGGGGCCGATGGGTCCGTTGAGGCTGGTCGGCGGCGTCGGCCGGACCAGGCCCGACAGCGCCACCGATCCGCGGGCCACCTGCCGGAGGGAGTCGAGCGCCCGCAGGGGGCGGCGGACGAGCGAGGTCGCCGCCCGCATCTGCTCGTACGGGCTCGTGACCAGGCCGACGGCGGCGTCACGGGCGAGGCGGAGGGGTGACGGCGCGGGCGTGGGTCGCCAGTCGTCGTCGACCGGCGGCGGTGTCTCGGGGGTCAGGTCGAGGATCACGGCCAGCAGCTCGGCGCCGGAGACCCCGTCCACCAGGCAGTGGTGGACCTTGGCGATCATGGCCCAGCGGCCGTCGTCCATCCCCTCGACCATCCAGATCTCCCACAGCGGTCGTCGCCGGTCGAGCTGCTGGGACATCACCCGGCCCACCAGGCGGCGCAGCTCGTCCTCGCCGCCGGGCGCCGGCAGCGCCGCGTGGCGGACGTGGTATTCGATGCTGAAGTGGGGGTCGTCGACCCACACCGGCCGGCCGAGCGACAGCGGGACCGTGGCCACCTTCTGCCGGTAGCGGGGGACCAGGCCGAGCCGCCCGCCGATGCTGGCGACCAGGTCGCGGTAGGCGGGAGTGGGTCCCTCGAACAGGCCCACCGACCCGATGTGCATGCGGTTGGCGTCGTCCTCGATGTGCAGGAAGGACGCATCCAGGGGGCTGAGCCGGTCCATGCGGTTCCCCTTTTCGCAGCGGTGGACGAGGCCGATGCCTCTCCGCCTCATCTAACCGCACTTCCCGCGCTGAATCCGGCACGTTCTGCGCCGTGCGCCGCACGATGCGGGGTCACGCTGGGGGAGGCGTGGCGGGCCACGGCCGGGGATGCGACGCCGGCCGGTCAGCCCACGACCTCGGCCAGCCGCCCGGTGGCGATGTCGTAGCGCCAGCCGACCACGGCCGCGGCGACGATCAGCGGGCAGGCGCGGATCCTGGCGACGTCGGCCGCCAGGTCGGTGTCGGCATCGCCGATCGTGCCCCAGTCCCAGCCGGTGGCGTCGCCCCCGGTGGCGGCGGCGATGGCCCCGCCCAGCTCGGCCTCGGTGGTCATCATGGCGCAGGCCGTGTGATGGATCACGGCGATCCTCGAGACCGACAGCATGGCGGTGGCGATGGCCAGCGTGCGCAGCACGTCGTCGGTGACGCGACCGCCGGCGTTCCGCAGGATCTTGGCGTCGCCGGGTGCGAGGCCCAGCATGGCGAGCGGCTCGATGCGGCTGTCGATGCAGGTCACGACCGCGAGCTGCCGGGCGGCCTTCGCCGGCAGCCCGGCGAGGTCGAAGTCATCGGCGTAGCGGTGGTTCGCGTCGATGAGGTCCTCGAACATCGCACGATCCTGACGGGTGCCGGCGGCCGCGTCGAGTGCGGTCAGGGGTGCGAGGGGGCCGGCGGCGACCCCGGCACGTCGAACGCCATCTCGTCGACGTAGCACCACCACCAGTCCTCGCCCGGTTCGTACGACCGGATGACGGGGTGCCCGGCGGCGTGGAAGTGGGCGGTGGCGTGCCGGTTGGGGGAGCTGTCGCAGCAGCCGACGTGGCCGCACTCCTGGCACATGCGCAGGTGGACCCACCGGTCGCCGGTGCGGAGGCAGTCCTCGCAGCCGTCCGACGACGGGGAGGCGCCGCTCACGGTGTCGAGGTGCGCGCAGATCACGGCCATGCCCGCGACCCTACCGGGGACCGCTCGGCGGTTGGACGAAGAACCGGGCGAGGTCGGCCTCGCCCCCGGCCCGCACGCGCTCGACGGTGGCGGCCCGGAGCAGCGCCTTGGTCTGGGCGTAGGCCCGTGCGCTGTAGCCGCCGAGCCTGCGGGCCTCGTCCACGGCCTCGGCCGCCACCGCCCCGGCCGGCACCACCCGGTCGAGGTAGCCGGCGGCCACGGCGCCCGCCGGGTCGAAGATCTCGGCGCCGAGCGTGGCCCCGACCAGCGCCGTGCGCGTCAGCCGGTCCTCGGCGAGGGCCACCGCGAACAGGGGCAACGGCATGCCGATGGCGGTCTCGTTGAGCCCGATCTTGGCCGGCACGTCGGCGCCGATCCGGACGTCGCACGACAGGGCCAGCAGCGCGCCGGCGGCCAGCGCGTGACCGGTGACGGCCACGACCACGGGCTGCGGGTGGCCGTAGATGCGCAGCAGCAACTCGCCGCCCCGGGCCACCAGGTCGCGGGCGGCGTCGGGCCCGCCGGTCATGACCGACAGGTCGAAGCCGGCGCACAGCTTCCCCTCCCGGCCGACGATGCACACCGCCTCGGCGTCGGCC
>DASSGC010000568.1:0-2478 GCA_035693765.1 Acidimicrobiales bacterium | reverse complement strand
CGGCTGGTACGCCAGCTGCAGGCCGAGACGGGCAAGCGTCACGGCGCGATCCAGCGGGTCGCGGCGCAGCTGGGCTACGGCGTCGAGTCGGTGCGCCAGTGGGTGAAGCGGGCCGAGATCGACGCCGGCGAGACGCCGGGGACGACCTCTGAGAACGCGGCCAGGATCCGCGAGCTCGAGCAGGAAGTCCGGGAGCTGCGCCGAGCCAACGCGATCTTGAAGTCGGCGTCGGCTTTTTTCGCGGCGGAGCTCGACCGCCCACAGAAGTGATGGTCGACTACATCGACGCTCACCGCGACGAGTTCGGAGTCGAGCCCATCTGCCGGGTGCTGCAGATGGCTCCGAGCACGTACTACGCGGCCCGGCGCCGCCTGGTGAACCCCTCGGCGCGGGCCCGGCGGGACGCGGTGATGATGCAGGTCCTCATGGTGTTGTGGGTCACCAACCGCAAGGTCTACGGCGCCCACAAGCTCTGGAAGGCCGCGCTGCGAGCCGGCCACGACATCGGCCGGGACCAGGTCGCCCGTCTCATGCGTGAGCTGGGCATTCGTGGCGTGTCCCGGTGCCGCAAGGTGTTCACCACCCGGCCCGACCCGGACGCGCTGCGGGCACCGGACCTGGTCAAGCGCAACTTCAGCGCGGACCGGCCAGACGCCTTGTGGGTCACGGACCTCACCTAATGGGAGAGCCGGAGGGTCGCGAGTCGAGCCGCTGGCAGGAGCCACTGAGACATCACCGACCCGGTGGAGGGCAGACGGGCAAGAGTGCACGCCGAGCCGCTGGCAGGTGTCCACTGTGATCTGACCGACCTTCGAGGTCTCTACGTAGACGGTGGCCCTGCCAGTCGCTGGGCTTGCAGTCAGCTGGTGAGGTGTCGCGCCTTGAGCGCTGTCCATTAGGTCGCTGCGCAGGCTCTCGGGCTCGTTCCATCGATCGAAGACGAGGAGCACATGGGCGTCAGTTGCGGAATCGACTGGGCTGAGCGTCACCACGACGTCGCCCTCGTCGACAAAGACGGAACCACCGTGGCCAAGAAGCGCATCGACACTGGCTTCGCCGGGTTCACCGAGCTGCTGGCTCTCATTGCGGAGCACAGCGACGACCCAGCCGGCGTGGCGGTGGCCATCGAGACGGACAAGAACCTGCTCGTCGCCGCCCTCCAGGCGGGCGGCTTCAGCGTGTACGCCATCAACCCTCGAGCCGTGGCCCGCTACCGGGAGCGTGGCGCCCAGGCCGGCGGGAAGTCGGACCCCGGCGACGCCATCGTGCTCGCCAACATCTTGCGGACCGACCGGCACGTGCACCGGCCACTGCCCCAGATCAGCGAGCTTGGCCTGGCGGTGAAGGCGCTCGCCCGGCAGCACCAAGAGGCGATCTGGGCGCGGCAACTCACCGTGAACCGGCTGCGCTCGGTGCTGGGCGAGTTCTACGCCAACGCCCTCAACGCCTTCCCGAACCTCACCCACAAGGCGGCGCTCGAGGTGCTGCGGGCAGCGCCGACACCTGGCCACGGGGCGAAGTTGACCCACAGGCGGATGGTGACCTTGCTGCGCCGCAGTGGCCGAGGCGATCGGCCCGGCCTCGCCGAGGCGATCGTCGGGCACCTCCACGAACCGGCCCTGCGCCAACCTCCACGGGTCGAAGCAGCGCTCGGTCACGCCGTCGTCGCCCTGGTCAAGGTCATCGACGCGATGCAGGAGTCGATCGCCGAGCTCGAAGAGGCCATGGCCGACGAGTTCGACCAGCACCCGTCGGCCGGGTTGTTGCGAAGCGCGCCCGGGCTCGGCCCGATCCTCGCCGCTCGCGTCCTCGGAGAGATCGGGGATGATCCGTCCCGCTTCGCCACCGCCGACGGCCTGCGCGCCTTCGGGGGCACGGCACCCATCACGCGCGCCTCAGGCAAGTCGAAAGTCGTCCGGATGCGCTACGTCAAGAACAAAAGGCTCGCCGACGCCTGCCACTGGTGGGCATTCGCCTCGATCACCAAATCACCCGGCGCACGCGCGCACTACGACCGTCGCCGCGCCGCCGGCGACAGCCACAACGCCGCCCTCCGCAACCTCGCCAACAAGCTTCTCGGCCGCCTGTGGTGGTGTCTCGTCAACGACCAGAGCTGGCACGAGGACGCGGCGTGGCCTGCGATCGCGAAGCGGTCAGAGCAGGTCGCCACTTGACATCCGACTGGCGTGGGGTGTCTACGTTCCGACCCGGTCGGGGATGGCGTACGTGTGCTTCATCGTCGACGCGTTCTCCCGCCGGATCGTGGGCTGGCGGGTCGCCGCGAACATGCGCACCGACATGGTCCTCGACGCCTTGGAGATGGCCCGGGTCGCCCGCGGTGGCCGCCGGCTGGTCGGGCTCGTCACCCACTCGGACGCCGGGTCGCAATTCACCAGCGTGCGGTTCACCGAACGGCTCGACGAACTCGGCGCGAGACCCTCGATCGGCACCGTCGCGGACAGCTACGACAACGCTGGC
>DASSGC010000567.1:0-2124 GCA_035693765.1 Acidimicrobiales bacterium | reverse complement strand
ACGGGGCCGATGTCGTGCTGTTCCGCACCACGGCGGCCCTCGCGGCCGGGCGCCCGGCGGCGAGCGTGGCCGACCAGGTGGCGGTCGGTGCCCCCGTGCCCTACGGCAAGGTCCTCGCCTGGCGGGGCTACCTGCCCGTCGAGCCGCCCCGCCGGCCCGAGCCCGCCCGCCCGTCCGCGTCGGCGGCGGGCCGGTCGGGCGGCTGGAAGTTCGGGTTCGTCGGCTCCCAGGGCGCCGACGGCACCGTCCACCTGCCCCCGGCCCCGGGCGACGACATCGCCCGACCCATGGCCGACGCCACCGGGACGATCGCCACGTTCACCGTCGACAGGCTGGCCTACTCGCCGTCGCCGCCGGTGGTGTTCGCGGTGGTCGACTTCGACGGCGGCGGCCGCCTGCCGGTCGAGCTGACCGACGTCGATCCCGCCGAGGTGGCCATCGGCGGCCGCGTCGAGATGACGTTCCGCCGGCTGTTCACGGCCGACGGCATCCACAACTACTTCTGGAAGGCCCGCCCGGTGCGGTCCGGAGGGGGGAGCTGACATGGGCTCGCACGGCATCCGCGACCGGGTCGCCATCGTCGGCATGGGCTGCACCCGCTTCGCCGAGCACTGGGACAAGGGCCTCGACGACCTGCTGCTCGACGCCACCGGCGACGCCTTCGCCTCTGCGGGCGTCACCAAGGACGAGGTCGACGCCTACTGGGTCGGCACGGCCCAGTCGGGGATGAGCGGCATGATCCTGGCCAAGCCGCTCCAGCTCGAGGGCAAGCCGGTGACCCGGGTCGAGAACATGTGCGCCACCGGCTCCGAAGCCCTGCGCCAGGCGGCCTACGCCGTGGCCTCCGGGGCGTACGACATGGCGATGGCGGTCGGGGTCGAGAAGGTGAAGGACGCCGGCTACCAGGGCCTCAACGCCTTCCCCGTCCCGACCGACGGGACCAACCGCACGCTCACGGCTGCCGCCATGTTCTCGATGGTGGCGCCCGCCTACGCCCGGCGCTTCGGCGTCGATCCGGCCGAGCTGCGGCGCGTGCTCGCCCGCATCGCCTCGAAGAACCACCACAACGGCGCCCGCAACCCCCGGGCCCAATTCCGGCGCGAGGTGTCGGTCGACCAGATCTGCGCCATGCCCGCGGTGGCCGGTGACCTGTCGGTCTTCGACTGCGCCGGGGTGGCCGACGGCGCGGCGGCCGCGGTCGTCGTGCGGGCGGAGGACGCCCACCGGTACACCGACCGGCCGCTGTACGTGAAGGCGCTGTCGTTCGTCGCCGGCAACGGCTCGGGCCTGACCGACCCCGCCTACGACTACACGACCTTCCCCGAGATCGCCGCCTGCGCCCGTGACGCCTACGCCCAGGCGGGCGTCACCGACCCCCGGGCCGAGATCGCCATGGCCGAGGTGCACGACTGCTTCACCCCCACCGAGCTCGTGCTGATGGAGGACCTGGGCTTCGCCGAGCGCGGCACCGCCTGGAAGGAGATCCTGGCCGGCGCGTTCGACCTCGACGGCGACCTGCCGGTCAACCCCGACGGCGGGCTCAAGTCGTTCGGCCACCCGGTGGGGGCGAGCGGCCTGCGGATGGTGTTCGAGGCCTGGCTGCAGCTCCGCGGCGAGGCACCCGAGGAGCGGCGCATCGGCACGCTCGGCGACCGCAGCCTGGCGCTGACCCACAACCTCGGCGGCTACCCGGGCGAGATGGTCAGCTTCGTGTCGATCCTGGGGTCGGCGCCCGCCGCCTGACGCCGGCCCGACGCCCGCGCGGGGCCGGTGCGCGCGACAGTGACCGGCATGCGCGGGGGAGCCGGCCCGGTCCGTGGGGTGGGTGGCCGGCGGTCGTGGCAGCGGGCGATCCCGCCCGGCGCCCTGCTCCTGGCTCTGCTCGGGCCGCTGCTCCCGGCGTTGCCCGTGGCCTTGCTGCTCCCGCCGGCCCTCCCGGCCGCGGCCCGGGGCCACGCGGCGCCCGCCGGCCCCCCGGCGGTCGTGCCTCCGGCGGTCATGGCACCGGGGTCGCCGCCGGTGGTCGTGCCTCCGGGGTCGCCGCCGGTGGTCGTGCCTCCGGCGGTCGTGCCTCCGGTGGTCGTGGCTCCGGGGTCGCCGCCGGTGGTCGTGCCTCCGGCGGTC
>DASSGC010000566.1:0-3267 GCA_035693765.1 Acidimicrobiales bacterium | reverse complement strand
GAGCAACGGGGTCCGGTGGCGGCCGTGGATCACGGTCAGCTCGAGGTGGCCGCCCAGTGCCTGGACGTACTGTTCGAGCACCTCGATGGTCACGTTGTGTGACCGCTCGATGGCGGCGATGCGAGGCTGCGACACGCCGATGCGTTCAGCAAGCTCGCGCTGGGTCAGGCCCGCTTGCTCGCGCAGCGCGGTGAGACCGGCGGCGAGGCGGAGCTCGTCCTCGATCTCCTGGACGCGCTCGGGCGCACCCGGTGCCTCGAGGACCGTGTTCTCCCACTGCTTGAGGCTCATCGCTTCTTCCTCCGTCCCGACTTGGCGTCCTTGGATGACTTTCCTGTGGAGGTCTCTGATCGCTTCGCTGCCAGGGCCTGATGTTCGTCGAACGCGCGAGACGACGGCCTGGGCTGGTCGACCCTGACCGACGCCCGCCACCCCCCACGGGTGCGCCCCGGCGCCATGCCCCTCGCCGGCAACCGCCACGGCCAACTCACCATCAGGTCGTGATCCTCGCCCCCCGTTGGGGCCGGAGTGGGCGGATTCCCGGTCAGGTGAGCGTGCCTGAGGCGGTCAGCCAGGCCAGGTCGGCCTCGTCCTGGCGGCGGGCGTCCTGCTCCCGGGTGAACAGCTCGTCAGTCTTGGTCAGGACGAGCGTGTAAGGGCTGCCTCGGCGCCGGGTCTGGTGCCGCACCGGTAGTTCGGCGTCGTCGATCCGCCGGTGGACGTGTTGGCGCTTCGCTTGGGCGATGGGCCATTCGAAGATCTGTCGCGTCCGGTGGGCGAGGAATTCGCACAATGTCTGGCACAGGTCGCAGTCGCATCCGGACGGCAGGGACACGGACCAGTCGTCGCCGGCACGTGGCGGACGGCCGGTCCGCGCCTCGAGTCGGGTGCGGCAGTGCTGGGCGAGCCGGTCGAGGCCCGCCGCGGCGCCGTCCCGCGCCGCGGGGTCCCGGAGGACGGCCATCGTGCAGGCCAGCAGGTCGTTGGCGCCGCCGGCGTCGGCGGTGAGGAACGCGGTCACCTCGTCGCGCAGATCGGTGTCCCCGGTCATCGAGGCGGCTTCGAGCAACCCGAGCACCGGAGCCGCCAGATCGACCAGCGCCTCTTGTGCCCGGCTCGGCGGGGTGAGGCTCCGGCGCTGCTCGAACGTGTTGCGCAGGGAGCGCCACGACCGTCGGGCCATGGTGCGGGCGATCGAGAGCCCGACCGGTCCGGCGGCCGCCAACGGATCGCACAGGCGGGGCAACGACGCTGTCCACGCCAGATGGTCCGCTGTTCGCCCGAAGCGGGCGGCGGCGGCTGACCAGCGATCCACCAGGTCGCGCATCCAGCCGGTGCCGTAGGTGTCGCCCAGCCGGACCAGCGGCTCGGCGTGCTCCGGCTCGATCGCGGACAGCGGGAACGGTGCGACCAGCACGGCCGCCAGGTCAGCGTCGGCCAACGTCCCGGCCGCGTGCAGTGCCGTGCCCACGAACGTCGGCCCGGCCGCGGTGCCGTGGACGGCGTCCTCCCAGATCGGCGCCAACGATGCAGCGTGCTCACGCGCCGCTACCTCCTCACCGTCGCCCAGGAGGCGCGCCAGCTCGTCGACCGCCCAGGTCGGTGAGGCCTCGGCCCGCACTCTGAATGCCAGCCGCCGGGGCCAAAGCACGACGGCGCCGCGGTGGTACCAGCGGTCCAGCGTGTTGCCGTAGTTGCCCATGTAGCCCTCGTACTCGGCGGCATAGGGCACCAGATCCCCGGTGGACGTGCTGGCGCACACTTCGCCGTGGTCCACGGTGCTGGACACCGGTCGTGCCGGGCCGCCCTCGGGCTCGGTCCACGAGTCGAGGGTCACCTCCGAGTCGATCAGCTCGTCGAGCGTGTACTTGTCGAGGTCGGAGGTCCCGCCCGCGTCGAACGACGTGTCTTCCCCGAACCAGTCGTCCTCGTCCTCAGGCTCGTCGTGGTCCCACCGCCGACGCCGCGACCCGCGGCCCCAGGAGTAGTGGTCGGGCTCGAAGGCACTCCAGGTCTCGTGCACGTCGGCCAGCGCGAGCACCACGTCGCAGCCGGCCTTCTCGGCCGCGGCGCGCAGCACGGCGGCGCGCGAGGCGTCGCATCCCTTGAGCCGGGACCAATCCATGCCCCGACGCGTGTACTCGTGGTCGAGCAGGTAGACCAGGCGGCTCGGAGGATCCTCGGGCCGCCCCGTGCTGCGCCAGCGGCGCTCGATCGGTGTCGTGAAGTGCTCGTCGATGCAGGACGCCATACCGTCGGCCGTCGCGGCGTCGACGTCCGCGCTCACCGCGGCGGTGGGCTCTCCCCGAAGGAGCAGGTTGTAGGTGAGCACGATCCGGTGGCCGGACCGCACCCGCTGGATCTCGTGGCGACAGTCCGCGTAGAACGCGACAAGGGACAGGGCGGTCTTCGACGACCGGAACCGCTTGGTCCCCGTCCCGCTGTGGACGACGAGATCACCGCCGGTGAACGACGACGGCAGCGTCACCACCAGCGACCCCACCATGGCGTCGTCCTTCTCCGAGTCCTGGTGGGCGACGAAGAACTGGCCCGGCCCGTACACCAGCATCGAGTGGAGGTCCGCCGTCAGCTCGCAGCCGTCGGGCACACCGAGATCGCGGCGGAAGCGGTCCAGAACAGGGCCCAAGGCGCGGTGCCAGCGCCGCTTGTCGATCTTCACCCGGGACTTGGGCACCTCCCAGGTGTCCCGCACACGCCGGTCGAGCAGCGTGTCCTGGCCACGGCCGTAGCGAGCCGGGCGGGCGATGGCACAGAGCTGCCGGGCCTGCGCCGGCGACACCGGGAACCCGAGTGCACCGACCCCCCGTACCTCGACGTGCAGGCTGTCAACCGGCAGAGTCGACCGGGCACTCGACGCTGCTTGCCCCTCGACCCCGCCCAGAAGCTCCGCCAGACGATCGCGCGCAGCACCGATCACCGGCCGACACTATCCCCCGGGCGCCGTCGCCCGACGCGATCCACGCGGTCACCCATGGCCGGCCGCAACGACCACCGCCGCAGCCCATGAGATACCCAGGCGGTTTGCTTCGGGACCTGCGGGCCTCGTAGTAGACCAGTCCGCCACGGCACGGACGTGGCACCACTGGGTGGACGATTTCGCCGTCCCGTCGTCCGCTCCACAGAAGCCCCTGGCCCAGCCAGAGTTTCTCGCCGTCTACCAGCGATTTCGCGCGCCAGCCAGCCTTGGCTCGCCCGAGCCCGCCGTACACCCCGTCTCCGCCTGTAGACCCCTGTAGCCGTGGGATC